>QKGU01000258.1 GCA_003250325.1 Paludibacter sp. | reverse complement strand
CGGACAAATGAAGTCGACTGTGAAACTTTCGAAACTGGAAACAATCAGCAATACGCAGCTTAAAAAAGAAAACCGCAAATTCGATGATTTGGGTTCAACATCAACTGACGAAGTTCGGCATCGCAAACTGAATTTCAAATCCGAAATTGATGTACGCGGTATGCGGGTTGATGAGGCTTTGCAGGCGGTTACCTATTTTATCGACGATGCCATTATGGTGGGCATATCCGGTGTCAGGATATTGCACGGAACGGGCACAGGTGCTTTACGTCAGATGATTCGTCAGTATTTAGGCACTGTGCACGGCGTAAAATCCTATCGCGATGAGCATGTACAATTTGGTGGGGCAGGAATTACGGTTATCGAATTCGATTAATTTCTTTTCCCTTTCGGGTGACAGGTATAGCAACTGGAGTTGGTGTACTCGTAGTTCTTTACTTTAGAATGTATTTTGTCAATTTTTGCTTTGTCCGAATGCTCGTGGCATCTAATGCATGAATATTTCTCGAAATAGCTTAAATTATAGTGACAATCGTTACAAGCTGTCCAAACTCCCTGATGTTTTCCACTAAAAATCGGAAAATTCTGCTTATCGTGATTGAAACTGGTTTCTTTCCAATTCTTATCTGTGTGACACTCTGTGCATTGAGTTGAGAATTTCATGGCAGCGTGATCCGGCTTTTTTACAACGTCATAATCTTTCCTGTGGCAATCGACACATTCTGTTGATGTTCCAACGAAAATGGTGGTATGACATTTCTTGCAATCCTGATTCTTATGCGCATTGTTTAACGGAAAATCGGTCGCCGTATTATGATCGAAAATGGATGCTTTCCATGTTTTCATAGTGTGGCATTTCTCGCAATCCTTCGAAAAAAGTCCGTCCACGTGATTCGGATATTCCGTTTTGAAATAATCTTTCAAGTGGCAACTCACGCAAGCGGTTGATCGGCCTTTATAACTGTCGGTGTGACACGTTTTGCATTTTACACCGATATGTCCATCAGTAAGCGGGAAGTTGGTGTCCTTGTTATGATCGAATTTGGATGGTGAACGTCCGCTGGTGTTATGGCAGGTTTCGCAGTCTTTCGAAAAACCTGCCTTCACATGATCCGGATTTTTAGCTTTCATATAATCGTCCAAATGACAACTAACACATTCAGTGGAAGTAGCTGCATAATTAGTCGTATGGCAATCGGTGCATTTTGCTTTTATATGTGCTCCGCTTAAAGGGAATTTGGATTGTTTGTTGTGATCGAAAGTGGAAGGTCGCCATTTTGTTGTAGTGTGGCATGCTTCACAATCATCCGAAAAACCGGCAGCTTTGTGATCTGGATTGGTCGTGCGCTCAGACCTTGCCGAGTGACAACTTATGCATTGTTTGGATGTTTTTCCAAATCCATTCTTGTGGCATTGTGTGCAGGCTAAACCTGTATGTGTTCCGGTCAAAGGGAATGTAGTCAGTTTGTCGTGATTGAAATCCTGAGATTTCCAGCTAAAAGTATTATGACATTTGAAACAATCTTTGGAATACTTCAACGCCACATGATCGGGATTTTTGGTTTGTTTGTAATTATCCAAATGGCAATCCGAACAGGCTGTTGAAGTGTTGGAGAATCCGTTTTCGTGGCACTTCATGCAACTTGCTTCCTTATGTGCTCCCAATAAAGGGAAAATAGTTTTAGAATGATCGAAGATCTTCGATTTCCAGTTTTCCTGACTATGACACACATTGCAATCGAAACTTTGCGGTTTTTTATGTTTGGGAATATGGCACGAATAACAATCGGATTTGGCGTTTTCGAAGACCAAATCAGTATGACAGCTTTTGCA
>QKGU01000106.1 GCA_003250325.1 Paludibacter sp. | reverse complement strand
TTTCAGACAATACCTGAACGATTTAAGAGTATTACCCGGAAGCATGAGCAAATACTGTTTGGGAATGGTGCTTTTAAATTCTGATATAAAAACAAATAGCTTTAAAACAAAAATACGAAAAATAAATAAAATAATAGAAAAAAGCCATGATACAAACTGATTTCCCTGAATTTGATCCAACAATTGCACAAGAATATGGAACAGAAGGATTTTCCGGAGCTGATTTTTTAGGAATTCCTCTTTTCGAAAGTGATTCTTTTATTCAATTAATTCTTCGTTTTGCTTTCAACATCATTGTTTGCTGGATAATCATCCGTTATTTTTATTACCGAAAAGGTGGTCGAAGAGACTTTCTTTTCACGTTTACTCTTTTTGCGGTTACCATATTCTTATTGATATTTTTACTAGACTCAGTAAGACTACAAATAGGAATGGCTCTCGGTTTATTTGCCATTTTCGGAATTTTGCGTTATCGAACAGAGCAGGTTTCCATACGGGAAATGACTTATTTATTCGTTATAATTGGTATATCTGTGTTGAACGGATTAGCGATGTCAATAAGTTATGCAGAACTTTTGCTGACAAATTTTCTGTTCTTATCTGCCATTGCACTCATGGAGAGCAGACGATTTATCAAGCACACCTCTTCCAAAATTATTCTTTACGAAAAGATTGAATTAATAAAACCGGAAAAATCAGAAGAGCTGAAAAAAGATTTAGAAGAACGCACCGGTCTGAAAATTTTGAGATTTGAAGTTGGACATATCGATTTTCTCAAAGATGTTGCATTCCTGAAAGTTTATTATCGCCCAGAAGGAAACGTCCCCAATTCAATCGATTCGATCACTAAATTGAATGATTTTATTCAATGACTAAAATCCATGCTCTGATATTTTTGCTTTTTTGTGCAATGATTCCTGCAAAACTAATGTCACAAACATTTGATGCAGGAGCAATAACTTCTGTTGCCGTATCCAAGGATTTAGGTCGGTATTCAAGCGTAAAAGCGGAAGAAGAATTACGTTTTAACCAAAACATCACAAGTTTTAATCGATCAAAAACAACATTGGGATTAAACTATTCTCTTTACCGAGATATTCTAATGGCTGAAGTCGATTATAACTTTATTTATCTCAACGGCATCGACAACTACGAGTTCAGACACAGATGTTCGGTTGGATTATCAACCCAAACCGATATCGACAGATTTAATCTCGGCTTCAAATCGAGAGTGCAAACCACTTGGCGAGACGAAAACAGAGGAAGCTATAACTTCAATCCAAAATATGTTTGGCGAAACAAAATTGAGTTGAATTACGACATTTTCGGTTCTCCGCTTAAGCCATACATTTCGGAAGAACTGTTTTGTCCGTTAAATGGTGCTAAAGGATTTTATTTAAATGGATTAAGAACAACTGCCGGATTGAAATACAGACTTACAAAACATAATTCGGTTGAAGTGCAGCTAATGTACGATCAGGAAATTCAGCAAGCCAACCCGCAGGGAATAATATATGCTTGTGCCGGCTGGACTTATAAACTTTAACAACAAGCAATTAGTAAAAGAGAATGATCTGGAGATATTCAAATCATTCTCTTTTTGTTTGTTATACAATGGATAATGAAACAGTATTTTGCTATAAATCTGCATATATATTGTAATTATTGTTGTATCTTTGCGGAAGATGTTTTAAATAAAGAAAATGTAATTTTATGAATGTAGTTACAAAAACCATCACACTGGGTGATGGACGTACAATTTCCATTGAAACGGGAAAATTGGCAAAACAAGCTGATGGTTCTGTTATGGTACGAATGGGCGATACCATGTTATTGGCCACAGTTTGCTCGGCAAAAGATGCTGTTCCCGGAACGGACTTTATGCCACTCTCAGTTGATTATAAAGAAAAATTTGCTTCTTCAGGACGTTTTCCAGGTGGATTTCTTCGTCGCGAAGGACGTGCATCTGATTATGAAATTTTAATTTCACGTTTGGTGGATCGCGCGTTGCGTCCTTTGTTTCCAGACGATTATCATGCTGAAACTTTTGTTACTGTAACCCTTTTCTCTGCTGACGGCATTGATATGCCGGATGCATTGGCAGGATTGGCAGCTTCAGCAGCATTAGCTGTTTCTGATGTTCCTTTTAACGGACCAATTTCAGAAGTTCGTGTTGCCAGAATCGATGGTGAATTTGTTATCAATCCTACTTTCGAACAGTTGGAAGGTGCAGATATGGAAATCATTGTTGCCGCTACGCTTGACAATATCATGATGGTAGAAGGCGAAATGAAAGAAGTGAGCGAAGAAGACTTGTTGAACGCAATGAAAGTTGCTCACGAAGCAATTAAAGTTCAATGTCAGGCTCAGTTGGAGTTGATGGAAGAAGTGGGTAAAGCAGTA
>QKGU01000316.1 GCA_003250325.1 Paludibacter sp. | reverse complement strand
CACCAAACCCTGATTTTGATCCAACGCGCGAATACGAAATGGGTAAAAGTATTTGGAAATAGAGCAAATATGCAATCCTTTTGATTCGCTATGAAAACGTTTTTTTTCGAAGATATCCAGCCAAGCAACGTTATCGCTTTTTTTACAAGGAAATCCTCAACTTTGTCGTGATCCAAAATTTAATTTGTGGACAATGCCAACTCAATGATTCAATGGAATACTCACATGTGGTATAAAAATTCAAAAAACAACTTGTCGTTCGGTATGTATTTTTAAGTTTGGGTTTTATTTCAACAGAAAATGCAGCAGTACTTTATGAAAATATTGATGACAATTTTGGGATTGCTTTTTTTTGAAGCACTATCATTTTCACAAACCTTAACGGTGCCGGAAATGACAAGTAATGCCCCCAAGGCAGGATCAAGAGTTAAAATTGTGCCTGAAAACTATCGGGGAACGGGGGTGTACTATTCATTATATTTCCCGGAGAACTATAAAAAAGATTACCAGTACCCCTTATTGATTGAATACACGGGCAATAAATGGGAACCAAGCGGTTCGACCGGAGAAGTAAAAGATGCTAGCCTGGGGTATGCAATTGCAAAAAAAATCGGTGCTATTTGGGCAGTTTTTCCATATATCGAAGATGGTAAGCCGGTAACCAAATGGTGGGGAAGTGAAGCGGAAACCCTTGAATTCGCTTTAACAAATATCCGGGATATTTGCGAAAGATATGGGGGAAACCCGGCGGAAGTTTTTATTTGTGGCTTTTCCCGAGGTGCAATTGCCGTGAATTATCTTGGTTTGTACAACAACGAAATTGCCGATGTTTGGCTGGGCTTTTTTTCGCACGATCATTATGATGGTGTAAACGAATGGAAAGGAACTACATGGGGAAGCCCCTTGGCAGAATACCGGCGAACAGCAAAAGAACGATTTGCACGCCTAAAAGGAAGAAATTGCCTGATATCCCAGAATGTTGAAAGTGAGGGGAGTTCTTGTCCGACAAAACAATACATCGAAGAAAACCAGTTAGGCACGATGGCCAATATTTCCTACAATTTATTTCCGGTCCCGGAAGTCATTAAAAACATTCCTTCCGAATTTGTTCCACACCGGCATACCGATAAATGGTTGTTGTTTGACTCCGGATACGCTGAATTTGTTTACGATTGGTTTCAACAAACCATAAAATCAAAGCCGGGTACTTATTCGGTATCCGGAGCCATCAAAACTGCAGGGGGAAAGGCCGTTCCCGAAATTGCGGTTGAAAGCGGCAGGACACATTATGCGATTACCAACGAAAATGGCGAATATTGTATAGAAGGGCTTGTTGCCGGACAACGAAAAATTATAGTTAGTAATGCAGAAACCGATTCAGTGTTGATTTTTAGGGATATAAATATTGCAGGGAATCTGGCTGGAGTCGATTTTGTTCTCCCTTGATAATCAGACAAGCACATCTTCCCCAAAAACAAGATATTGGATATATTCTATTTAAAAAGGTAAAATAGTGCCAAAACAGATTAATTTATACCTATCGGTTTGTCTTTATATGGACTATTTTGCATTCGATTTATAGGTTTTGACTAACGTATTATGGCGTCTTTAATATAGGTCATTCAGCTTGTCCTATGCCTATTGATCTCTAAAGTAAAAAGATAACTGCAGAAACAAACACTAACTGTTGATGATCAATATATTAGACATATTGCTAATTGTTCTGTTTTTTCAGTTGCTAACATTGGTGCCATTTTTAATTGGCAGCAAAGGCAATCGGATCCTTTCGAACAGACTGCTTGGTTTTTTATTGTTTTCAAAAGCACTCTGTATTTTGGATTTTTTGGCAACGAAACATGTTGACTTCATGCTGGATCATATTCCTCATTTACTTTTTATTGGATCATCATTTCGGATTTTGTGGGGGCCATTGTTACTCATGTATGTTCAATCAATAACGAACCCGGAATTCAAATTTTCAAAAAAGCAATTGTTACATTTTATTCCTTTTTCAATTCACGCTCTTTGGTTAACATTCAGTTTTCATATCTTATCTGCTGAAGCAAAATATACAATTATTGAAAACAACGAGCTTTTTAATTCAGGGCTTTGGAAAGTATATCCATATCTGTTTTATGGATATCTATTTATTTACTCTTTCCTTTGCCTTCTTTCAATAAGAAAATATCATCAGCTTATCCGTGAAAATTACTCCGATATTTCTTCCATCAATCTTAATTGGTTGTCTTTTATTGTTTCAGGCTTTATTTTTAAAATTGGATTTGACGTATGGTATATTTTCTCCGATAAACAAACAATTGGAGCAATGGTCGCCATCTATTCCTCACGGATAATTTTATTTTCGCTTTTGAATGTGATGATCTTCAAATGTTTAAAGCATCCATTTCTTTTACTCGGGGAAAAGCATATTCCTCAAGAGAAGAAAAAAAGCCTGTCCAAACCGTTACAGGATAGATATGCAGAGAAAGTACTCACTTATACGAAAAGTCACAAGCCCTACCTAAATCCAGAATTGACCCTTGAAGAACTATCAAAAATGGTTGACATCCCCCCACGCTCTTTATCTGAAGTTCTCAACGAGAGCCTTAACTGTAACTTTTATGATTTTATTAATAAGCACCGGATTGAAGAGTCGGAAAGAATATTTTCAGAATACAAGGCAAATAATAAAACAATACTTGAGGTTTTGTACGAAGTTGGCTTTAACAGCAAATCCGCATTTAATACTGCCTTTAAAAAATATAATGGGATGACCCCTTCCGAATTCAGAAAATTTGTAGCAGCATCTTCAAATTAAATAGATGCAATGTGCACCTTCTAATAACTTTAGAAATTCATCGTTTATTGAAACCGGATACTTCAGTTTTCGAAGCTGTAGTAGTTTGCCCGGAACTTGTCATTTTTGAATAATTTTGACAAAGTTAATATGCCTTTTCCTTCCGGTTTTTTAAGAATGTCCTTACACTAAGACCGTTACCAATAAGCCTTATTGTTGTATAAAAAGAGAATTGAAAAAGGGTCTTTCCGCTCTCTTCAAACCAGACGGTTTTTTATTTTTTCCTTACAGTTGACGAAAGTACCCAAATCAGTCCGTTGTTGCAGGCTAATTGCTCGAATCCCTTATATCGTTTCGCCGTTAATTGTTCGCAATAAATTTGCTCCGATGTGGTGATGTTTTCTGCCCAGGTTTAGGATACATCAAAAGTGAGAGCAAAAGCCGGTATGTGGATTGTCTTTTTTGCCCAAAAATATATTGAAATGGTGGGCTTATCAGATCAAAGAGCTTCCTGGTTTATAGGCAAACTAATATCCTTGTTTTTTTTGTGAAAAGTGGTTCTGATAAATGCGCTACGCACTCATCCGGTCGCCAAAACCCTTTGATGGAAATACTTTTGGCGTAAGTGATCGTGAATTGTGAGTATGAGTCAATTCTTTTATGCATGGTAATTTGTAGGTCAAGATTGCTGGTGTAACAATGAATTTTTCAGGCTCAAAAATCTACGTGATCTAACAGACGCTAATTAATCATCTTAAATTTTCATCTATGAGACAAAACAATTCTAAACATTGGAAATCGATTTTACTGTTAGCTTTCCTTTGCTTGTTTCTGGTCGGGACAGCTTTTTCGCAAGCGGTTTTGATAAAAGGGACCGTTACTCAACAATCTGATGGTTCAACCCTGCCTGGGGTTACAGTACTAGTAAAAGGAACCACAACAGGAACCGTTACCGATTTTGATGGCAACTACAGCTTGAAAGCAGATCCTCAAGCAACGTTGGTATTTTCTTTTGTTGGTTATACAGCACAAGAAGTTTATGTGAACGGGGAAAGTACTATCAATGTAGCGCTAACTGCTGATGTTATCGGTCTGGAAGAAGTGGTTGCCATCGGTTATACAACCCGTAAAAAAGGTGAAGTAACTGGTTCCGTCAGTACGGTGAACTCTGAACAATTGGAACGGTCTTCCAATAAAGATGTTGCGAAATCGTTGGCTGGCAAAGTGCCGGGTCTTATTATCAGCGACAGGGGTGGTTATCCCGGTTCAACGAATAATAACGACTTAAGCATCTTGATCAGGGGACAGTCAACGCTTAATAATAATTCCCCTCTTATCCTTATTGATGGAATACAGACTGCCAATTTTTCTTACCTTTCCCCGCAGGATATTGAATCAATTTCGGTGTTGAAAGATGGGGCTGCTGCTATTTATGGTGCCCGAGCTGCGAATGGAGTTATTTTAATCACTACCAAAAGAGGCAAGGACGGTAAGCCGAAAATCAACCTTTCCTCAACATATAGTCATTCTTCATTTTCGGTTGCTCCAAAGCTGATGTCTTCCGAACAGTATGCGATATACAGTAATGAATTTGCCCAACGAAACGGGACATCGCTTCCTTTTACGCAGGACCAAATAGACAAATATGCTGCAGGAAATGACCCCAATTATCCCAGTACGGACTGGTTTGATCTGACATTTGCAGATTGCTCTCCGGAACTTAGAACTTCGTTATCTATTTCCGGAGGAAGTAACAATGTGAATTATTTCGTAAGTGGCGACTTGATCGATCAGGTTGGGATGTATGAATCTGGTGATTTAACCTTCCGTCAATACCAGGTGCGCTCAAACCTCGATATAAAACTTACTGATAGTTTTAAATTAGGAGTGGATCTTTCAGGGCGCTTTGGGAATACCAATCAGCCGGGGGTAACTGAAAGCTACATCTACCAACGAATTTATTCAAATGAACCAACAGAAATAGGTATCTATCCAAATGGATTAATTGCCTGGGGAGGCGAAAATGGATCCAATCCATATATCATGTCAAGCGATGAGGCAGGTTTTGATAAAAACTGCACGAACGATTTAAGGAGTAAATTTTCTTTCGACTGGAAACTTGATGGGTTAACCAAAGGATTAAGCGCCAAAGGTTTTGCCGGAGTAAGGAGGTTCTTGAGCGATCAGAAAACATGGTATACGCCATGGACTGTTCACATTTACCAAGAAGGAACCGACGAATATGTGCCTTTTCAAGGTTATTCTCAGGCCGGGACTCAGAATCAATTAACAGAAACTTTTTTCAGGTTCGATGAATTGATGTTAAATGCAACAATACATTACGACAGGATTTTCGATGAGCATACTGTTCGTGGTTTTATTGGTTACGAACAAGTGGAAACAGAACAACGTACGTTTTTTGCCACAAAAACAGGATTCCCGACAAGAGATCATTCAGAACTATTTGCAGGAAGTGATGAGGGACAGTTATCATCTGGTAATTCCTCTGAAACCGGGCGTGTAAATTACTTTGGGTCTTTGTCTTATGACTACAAGAAAAAGTATTTCATGGATTTAACATTTCGTCGTGATGGTTCAAGCAATTTTGGCGACGGAAAACGTTTTGGTACATTTCCGGGAGTCGCTGTTTCCTGGTCATTGGCTGATGAAAATTTTATGAGTTTTACAGATAGCTGGCTGAATGCGCTAAAAATCAGGGCATCATGGGCATTGATGGGTAATGACCGCATTCCTGCATTTCAGTTCTTAACGAGATATGATTATGGTGGTCCGTTAAATAACCAAGGACAAATTATTTGGACTCAACCAAATTCATACATCTTTGGTACTTCTGGGACCTCGTATAATGGCTATGCAAGTTCTACTGTCCCTAATCCCGATATTACTTGGGAAACTGCTGATATGAAAAATATTGGGATGAGTTTTTCCATGTTTAATAGTAAGCTTTCCGGCGATGTCAATTATTTCTTCCAGAAACGTGAAGATATCCTAATTGCCAGGAGCGCATCCATTCCTGTTGCTACAGGGTTAACTCTTCCACAAGAAAACCTGGGAATTGTCGATAATTTTGGATGGGAATTTGAACTCTCGTGGAAGGATAAAATTGGCGATCTCGATTACAATTTTGGCATGAATTTCACACAAGCCAAAAATGAAATTGTATATATGGATGAAGCTGCAGATGTCCCGGAATACAGAAAACAGGAAGGTCATCCCATGGGCTCATATTTAGTTTATCCAACGCAGGGGATTTTCAGAGATCAGGCACAAGTTGATGCCACTACTGTTAAAATGAATGGTACAGTTGAAGGCGAACCGATATATGTGGATACAGATAAAAATGGGAAAATAGATTCAGGAGACATGATCCGTTCATATTCATCGATTGTCCCTGAGATACAGTACGGTATCTATGGAGGTGTAAGCTATAAAGGAGTTGACTTTAATTTTTTGTTTCAAGGACAAGCAAAGGCGAAAATGTTGTTGTTCTTTGATCAGTCGGGAGCCAAGCCGGAATATGTGTTTACTGAACGATGGACACCGGATAACCGCGATGCCAAATATCCGCGAGCATTTGCACAAGGTGATGCTTATAGTGGTAATCAGGGGTCTGCCAACAATTTTCAGGGTGCTGACTTTTGGTTGCACGATGCATCGTTCCTGAGGTTGAAAGAAGTTGAGTTAGGCTACACCTTCCCTGAAGATTTGGTGCGTTTTGGAAACCTGAAGGTTTTTGTCCGGGGAAACAATCTATTAACCATGTTCTCCCAGGTTTATAAATATGGATTAGATCCTGAATCCAGAGGTTATGATAATTTCCGGATTAGCCGATATCCATCTCTCAAAACGTATTCGTTTGGGTTCAATCTTACTTTTTAATTGATTGCAGAACCACACAATCGTCTATAAAAAATCTTAAAAAGGACAAAATGAAAAACATTAAATTGAAATATATATTCGCAATCTTGGCTTTCTTTTCAATTGTAAGCTGTGAAGAAATATTAGATACCAAGGCAAAGGATGCTTTTGCAGAAGACTTAATCTATAGCGATCCTGTTCAAGTAGAAAGACTGGTATATACCGCGTATAACAGCACCGAAAGCTGGGGATTCAACCGTTTTCAATGGTGGTCGCTCCGATGTAATATTGAAGCAGCTTCCTACGAAGCTAAGTTTAATTTTCAAGATCGTGACCTATTCAGACTAAGAGCAGGATGGACCAGTAGTAACGTTGGCCTTTTTAGAGAGAAATGGCAAAATTACTGGGATTACGTCCGCATGACCAATGAATTCCTTGACAAGATTGATGGAAGTGAAGCAATGAG
>QKGU01000176.1 GCA_003250325.1 Paludibacter sp. | reverse complement strand
TCTGATAAATTAATTTGCCGTTTTAAATTTTGACTTGATAAAATCAACCGATATATTTAAGTCATAAAAAAGGTCAATGAAAAAATTGAGCATAAACCTACTCCCAATCCTGTTATTCTGTTTCCTGTCAATAGAAATTATTGCCCAGGATAATTCGGAATTCGATCTGAATCAACCGGATCTGATCCAACTGCTTCCAACTTTAAACAGCTTAATTGACTCTGCGATAAAGAATAATCCATCTGTCCGGTTTCGGGATTTACAGATAATCGTCAATGAGTGTAAAGAAAAGACAGAGCGAAACTACTGGACCAGAAACTTGGGATTTCAGGCATATTTAAACAATGGCACCTACAACAATTTCTCGACCAATACCACAGAAGGACAGTCATCAGAAATTGTTGCATCTAAAAGCAATCAGCTTTATCACTTAATGGGACTTTATATTCGGTTTCCAATACAAGATATGCTGAATCGGAAAAACCAGATAAGGATGGCAAATGCCGAAATTGACCAAGCAATAAGTCAGGCAGAACAACAACGCACAGAAATAACACAAATGGTAATTAAACAATACAATGAATTAGTCTTGAAATACCGTCTCTTAAAAGTAAGGATGAATTACCTTTCATCTTGCCGGACAAATGTTGAAATGGCCGAAAAAGAATTTAGAAACGGTATTATTGATCTGAGTGAGTACTCCCGACTTAGTGGAATATCGATCCAATCAGAGGCTGATTTTGAGATCGTCCGATCCGAATTTATTACCTCTTACATGATATTAGAGGAAATAGTTGGCTTTAAGTTCAATTTGATAAACTAGAAACAAAAGATGAAAATCATTGATTTCATTCGTTTGATTAGCAAGCATTTGGTGTTACTCATACTTGCACCTGTTCTGTTAGCTTCTCTGGTTGTATTTTTAACTAGAAATCCAAATTACAAGTTTGCTTCAGGAACAACTCTTTTCACTGGGATAGCCACCGGATCAAGTATTGAAATGGACAAATCGTTCAACTATTTTATGGCAAATACGGCTTTTGACAACCTGATCAACATTGTCAAATCGAGAAATACCCAAGAGGAAGCCGCCATCCGCTTGCTAAGCCAGCATCTTTTGCTCGAAAAGCCTGACCCCAAGTATATTTTAGCAAAAAACTATGATGACCTAAGGCGAATTACCCCAGCTTACATCTACAATTATGTGGTTAAGGATGTTCCTGCCGATTCTCAAGATACGCAGAAAACAGAAGCCGATCAGGATACGTTGAATCAGTTAAACCATAACGGGACAGGTCTTTCGGCTATTCAACCCGAAATTCCCGATTACATCAACCAGGCAGCCTACGAAAAAACGGTTGAAAACCTTACCCGGTTGATGAGAAGCAGCGATACTAATTTTGTTTATAAACTACTTAATTATCCCAATGCCCACTACTCGCTGATGGATATTTCAACGGTTAAAGTACTAAGAATCAATTCGAGCGATATGATTCAGTTGAAATATGAAACTGATGACCCGGGGATTTGCCAGCAAACATTGGCATTACTGACCAATGCCTGCATCCGCAACTATAAGATTGTTAAAGAAAACAGGTCGGATGCCGTTATCAAGTATTTTGAAGATCAACTCGCTCAGGCCTCCAATAAGCTCAGAATTGCAGAAGACAAATTGCTTCAGTTCAATAAAGATAACAACATCATCAACTACTACGAGCAAAGTAAAGCGGTTGCTATCGTAAAAGAAGATTTGGATGTTGAATACAACAACAAACGCATAAAACTGGCAGGAATTGAAGCTGCAATCAGGCGGCTTGAGGAAAAGCTGAATGTTCAGGATCAGATTCAACT
>QKGU01000077.1 GCA_003250325.1 Paludibacter sp. | reverse complement strand
CCTGTAATGATATTCGGGAATGCCATTGGCAAAATCACTTTACGAATGGTTTGCAACTTGGTAGCTCCCAATGCAAGACTTCCTTCACGGTACGAAGAATCGATCGCTTTCAATGCTTCTTCCGTAGTACGAATGACCAAAGGTAACGAAAGCAAACCTAAAGTCAATGAGCCGGCTATAATTGAATCACCAAAGCCCATAGTATTCACAAAAAGTGACATCCCGAACAATCCAAAAACAACGGAAGGAACTCCACTCAGGTTATTCGTCATTATTCGTATAAAGGTTGCTATTTTATTTCCAGCAGCATATTCATTCATATAAATACCGGACATAATTCCAATCGGGAAACTAAACAAACTACTTCCCAATACAAGATAAATTGTTCCGATGATTGCCGGAAAAATACCACCTTTCGTCATTCCATCTTCGGGTGCCATAGTAAGAAAATCCCAACTGATTACACCAATTCCCTTAGAAATGATGAATCCAAGAATCAAAAATAAAATAGCCACAACAGAATAGCTCATCAATTTGAAGATTACAAAAGCAGCAGCCTGCGATCTGCGTTTCTTTTTATCTGTTTTATCGGCTTGTATAACTGGTGTCATGTTTCTTTTTAATTATATTTCTTTTTCCCAATAAATTCGATGCTGATACTAATGATCAACGTAATCACAAACAAAATGCTTCCTAATGCAAAAAGAGCCTGATAATGTCCGCTACCTGCCGAAGCTTCACCTAATTCTGCTGCTATGGTTGCAGGAATTGTTCTCACCGGCTCGAGTAAGGTATGAGGAATTACAGCCGCATTTCCCGTTACCATCAAAACAGCCATCGTTTCACCAATTGCACGTCCGATACCCAACACAGCTGCTGAAGTGATACCTGATTTTGCGTAAGGAATAATGACTTTGTAAATGGTTTGCCAGTGAGTAGCACCCAAGGCCAGACTGGCTTCTTTCATTGAACGGGGTACTGTTCGCATGGCGTCTTCAGCCACGGTGATAATAGTTGGCAATGCCATAATAGCCAGAACCACACTACCTGCCAAAGCTGTTTCGCCAACCGGAAGTTGAAATGTTTTTTGTAAAAATGGAACGATTACGACTAGTCCGAAAAATCCATATACTACAGACGGAATTCCGGCCAGTAATTCTATGACTGGTTTCAATAGATTACGAATACGCATGCTGGAAATCTCAGCCAGATAAACAGCCACAGCCAGTCCGAATGGTAAAGAAAGGAGAATTGCTCCAAGACTCACCCAAAGCGTGCCTAATATAAGTGGCAATAAACCATATTGAGGAGCCGGTGTTGCGGTAGGATACCATTCCTTTCCTCCAAAAAAGTCTCCGGGGTGAATCGTTTCGTGTTTCAGTAATGTGCCACGAAAGTTTTTTGCGACATATTGTTCAGGTAAGAAAAGAATAATTCCCGGGTGTGAAGCAGTGAGTTCACTTGCTTTTTCGGGAATATTCTCGAATTCAGCGCCCAATTCTTCTTCACTGAAGTATTTGGTAAGGTCGCTCAGACGTACTACTTCGATCGGTTCTTCATTTCCTCCGACTTCATCCCAATTGGTGATTTCACCGTCGAAAATCTGCTTTATCTGGTAAGAATTCAGCTTCTTTACCGGATTTGAACTGTTCATTCCCAATACATATCCTTCTTCTATTACTGACGTATTAAATAAGCCCGACGCCTCTTTAAACAAAAAGAGTACGATTAATAAAATGGTTATACTGGTTATACTTCCACTTATTAACAATCCTCCTTCTACCAGTTTTTCAAAAAATCTTTTCACCTTAATTTTTTTAAATTTCGTAATGCAAAGAAACTATTTTAGTATTAAGGCAGAATTAAGAACGTGTTACATTGGTGTTACGATTTTTGTAGCGAAGATTAAAACATATTTAAATGAAGTATTTGTACAGAAAGAAAACATCTTATACAATTATTCAACTGTGACATTATTTGCAACAAAAAAAGGGAACAAGTTTTTTTACCTTATTCCCTTTTGATAAAAAAGTATTTTATTCGATTACTCTGCAGCAGCAGGAGTTTCTTCAGCAGCTGCTGGCGTAGCTTCCGGTGCTTCTACAGCAACAGGAGCTTCGGCTTTTTTAGCAGCAGAAGAACGACGTGTACGAGCAGCTTTCTTAGCAGCCTTTTCTTTCAACATGTTTTCGTTATAGTCCACCAACTCGATAATACACATTTCTGCGTTATCACCTAAACGGAAACCTGTACGCAAAATACGGGTATAACCTCCTGGGCGATTAGCAATTTTCTGTGATACATTCTGGAATAATTCAGTAACTACTTCTTTGTTTTGAAGATAACTGAAAACCGTACGACGCGAGTGT
>QKGU01000418.1 GCA_003250325.1 Paludibacter sp. | reverse complement strand
ATGAACTAAACAAACAACAAAATTGTTTACTTTTGCATATTCAAAAAAGTTAAATGTCTGTATGACCGTTATTGAGACGATTCGGAAATCGATAGCACCGGAAATGCAATTGTTTGCTCAAACATTTGCAGATGCTTTGCGTACAGACAATCCCATGTTGGAAAGCGTAAACGAATATGTCCTGCAAAAAAGTGGAAAGCAATTACGCCCCATGTTGGTGATTTTATCTGCCAAAATGTGTGGTGAGGTAAATCAAACTACTCTCGATGGAGCACTTTCTCTGGAACTTTTGCACACTGCCAGTTTGATACACGATGATGTAGTGGACGATACGCTCGAACGCCGAGGGAAACCATCGGTTAACGCTCGTTGGACCAACAAAATAGCCATTCTTTCCGGCGATTATATCCTTTCCAAGTCACTCGAATGCTCTGCCAGAACTGATAATTTAGCTATCCTGAAAGCAATGGCGAATATCGGAATGCAATTATCGGATGGGGAACTGTTGCAACTGATAAGTGAGAAACTTTCAAGCGAATCGGAGAAAAATTATTTCACGATGATTCGCAAAAAAACGGCACTCTTATTCTCAACTTGCACCGAAGTGGGTGGAATTTCGGTGAATGCTACTGAAGAACAGTTACTTCATCTTCGTAATTTTGGCGAATATCTGGGAATCTGTTTTCAGATAAAAGATGATATTTTCGATTATTCTGAAAATATCAATATTGGCAAGCCCACCGGAAATGATATTCGCGATGGAAAGCTTACCTTACCATTGATTTATGCTCTGCAGAATACCGATGGTGAAGATAAAGAACGCATTTTGGGTTGGCTAAAAAATAAAGATTATTCTTCAGAAAATATTCACTTCATTACTGAGTATACGCACAAAAATGGCGGAGTGGATTATGCCGTTAAAAAAATGACTGAGTTTAAAAATAAAGCCATCGATGAGCTTAGTAGCTTTGAAAGTAACGACATAAGAAACTCGTTGATTATGTGTGCTGAATACGCCTCTAGTAGAGAATTTTAGAAATTTGTATCCTTGTCTATTATTCCTCTTCTGTACTATACTTTTCTCTCTGTTTACTTCAATACTTATATTGTCCCGAATTTAAACTATTGTACATTTTTAATTGTTCTTTAATGGCGAAGTTCTTTTTGTCGGGAGAACTGTTTTAGGTGTGTCTTGATTCTATTTGTCCGACAGCAATCAAAGAATTGCTCTCTTTCCAAATCCTGTAACGGATATTCTTTCTCTCTCTTGTTTTACGTTGTTGTGTTGTGAAGTATCGTATTAATTTGCATGCAAAACTGGTTGAATTCTTTATAAATGCAGAAAATTAGAAGATAAGCAGGACTCATTCTAAATCAGTTTACAACAAGTGATTTTCTTTGTTAGTATTTTTGTTAAATCATATGCCTATTATAAGTCTTTTTCGTTTAATGTGGCTTAAACCATAATTTAAAGTGGTAAAAAGCATTGCGGATTTTCTTTATGATGTGTAGAAGATAAATTAAAAACATATTAACCATTAAAAAGAAAATTATGAAAAAACTATTATTTCTCATCAGTGCATTCTTAGTGTTTGCGTTTGCAACTAATGCGCAATGGTTGAATAAATTAGGTAAAGCTGCTGAAAATGCAGCAAAGCGCGCGGTAGAAAACCGGGTTGAAAAGAAAGCCGGTGAAGAAACGAACAAAGCTCTGGATAAAATAGAAGGAAAAGAAACAGACAAAGACAAAACCATAGAATCGGGGAAAAAAGGTAAGGAAGAACAGACTAACGAAAATCAAAACGAATCAGCAAAAGCAGGAGCTCATAGTTTTGAATCATATTCAAAATATGATTTTATCCCGGGAGAAAAAGTAATATTTTTCGAAGATTTCAGCCAGGATGCTGTTGGAGATTTTCCGGCTTTATGGAATACAAACGGCTCAGCAGAAGTGGTGACTACCAATCTTTTTCCCGGACAATGGATGAAATTTACGATGAAGGAATGTGTTTGGACGGATAATCTATTAAATCTTCCTAACAATTATACGATTGAATATGATGTAATTCCTACTGGTGGATTGGAAGGAAATGGAATGTCAGGTTGGGATATGGAGCTTATGCAATGCAGGAATGCCAAGGGCTGGGATTCGGGTTCAGCACCGGGCAAAGGAGGATTTATGTTTACAATTGAATATTATGGAACACCCCGATATCATACATGGTTATACGGAACTGAATGTGAAGGTGGAAAGGTAAGTGGAAGTAAAGATGGAGATGAATATAAGCAAAAGATAAATCAGAAATATCATATTGCTATTTGGGTTCAAAAAACAAGACTTCGCCTCTATCAAAATCAGAATAAAATTTTTGATATTCCCAAAGCATTTCCAATCGATTGTGTAAAACCAGATAGAATCCGTTTTGGTTATGGCTCAGCAATGATTAGCAATATCCGCATAGCAGTAGGTGCTCCGGATATGCGTAATAAATTGATGACTGAAGGCAAACTGGTTACATATGGCATTTACTTCGATGTAAATAAAGATGTTGTAAAACCAGAATCGTATGGAACATTAAAGGAAATAGCTGCAATTTTAAATGAAGTTCCAGATGTAAAAGTAAAGATTGTTGGACATACCGACAGCGATGGTAGCGATGCTGCAAATCTTGATCTTTCGAAACGCAGAGCTGCATCTGTAAAAGATGAACTTGTAAAAAATTTTAACGTTAATGGCGATAGGCTAATTACCGATGGTGCAGGCGAAACTCAGCCTGTGGCAGTGAACGATTCTCCTGCAAATAAAGCTCTCAACCGACGTGTGGAATTCATAAAGCAATAATTTCATCAAAAAACGTACAAAAATGAAAAGGAATTTTGTTTTTGTTCTGTTTCTGTTCTTACATGTTTTCAAAGTAGATTCTTCAAATTTCAATTTTTGTAATTTACCGGAGCCATTAAAAACAGAAGTAAAAAAGCTTACCTTAGGAGATGTTTCCACCTCCCAAGCAAAGTTTACTTATACAATTTGTGGTAAGGCTGTAACAGAAATTGGGCTTTGTTACAGCTCATCACAAAATCCAACTCCTTCGAGTGCAGAAACCATTATTGAATATCAGGGTGAAGCTGTTGACATTCCCATTAATGTAGACTACAAAGCACGTATTAAAGGCCTTGAGCAGGGAAAAGAATACTTTGCAAGGGCATACATAAAAAATGAATCCGGAGAACTATTCTATAGTGATGAATTAAACTTCAAAACCCAAAAGGATAAAATAGATTACGATGCTATGCTTAACGGACCTAAGAAAGAGTTTTACCCGAACGGAGTAGTGATGAGAGAATATAATTTAAAGGACGGACATGTAGAAGGTAACTACAGATTCTATGATGACTCTGCAAGAATTGTTTCCGATCAATATATTAAAAATGACCTGCCAAATGGGATTACCAAAACATATTTCAAAAACGGACAGATTGAGTCAATAACGAACTATAAAGATGGCTTGCAAGATGGCATGGCAAAAAGTTACTTTAAAAGTGGTTCAATAAAATCAGAGAGTTTAATAAATGGAATGCCTCCAAATATTTCAGGAACAATGACTCATTATTATGAAAATGGTCAAAAACAAAGTTATACTGTCATTTCTTCTGGTTTACTGTCCAGTTTTATCCATTTTGATGATCAGGGAAGAATTACAGAGGAAGGAAGCCCGGGCAATGTTACGAGTTACCATTATGATAAAGATGGCTGGAAGCACACAAGCATAAACGGAGAAAAATGCACCTGCGCTCGTTGCTCAAGTAATAATTCAAATTATTAACCTATCAATCTAAACTGTTTATCAATGAAAAACACATTCTTATTTCTAATGCTTTTTTTTGCGACAAACATTTATGCGCAAAAAAACACAGGGATCCCAAATATCCCACCTGAATATCTGGAGCAAATGAAGAAGTACCTGCCTCCGGGCACAAATTTACCGGGAGAAGTAACCAATATGATAAATCAGGGACAAAGTGGAAATCAGGAAGGTGAACTTCCTTCTTCTATGGAGCCAATCGTTCAAATGCAACCCGTACAGCAATATTCTTATACGTCGGAATCTTCATCTGTTGCAGATTATTCGCCTTTTGGTTCAGGAAGAACAGAAGAAGGGAGAAGATTGGCGTTGATGACTGTTCAAATGGAACTGGAAAAACTCCCGCTTGTCCTTCCGACGATCGAGAGTCTACCAACTCAGGAATTTATGCTTCAAATGGCAGAAGAAAGGAACAAAACCGCGAAATCAAAATTTCTGCCCGAAGATTTAACCGATTATTCACGTACAGTTATTTGGGCGCCCCGTTTCGATGGCAAACTCGTCAACCCACAGCAAGCAAAACAGAATTCCATTTTAGTCGCTTTGGCAACCAACAATAAACCAGCTCCATATTTCAATATAGCCTATGCTTCGGCAGTTTTTTCACTGGATCCGCAAAGTTCTGTTGCGGCTAATAATCTGGCTTCGGCAATTCTTTCGGGTGGCGAGCTCCTTTGCGAAAAAACGCCTACCGATGAGGCATTAGAACCTTATCGTCGCGATGCCGAATTTGGTTTTTTGTATGCCATATTTCATTCGATGAAAGAGGATGAATGGAGTGAAGAAACCCTGACACCTGCCATCAATTTGGGTAATTTATGTATTGATCTGGGAAAAATGGATCAGGCACGTTCGCTTTTTATGGTCGCACGCAAAATTAAACCTGAATCATGGGATGCCGCTCTTGGTTTGGCTGCTTATTTTATAGCATTGAATCAGAAAGACAAGGCATTAGCCATCCTTGAAGATGATAATCTGGATAAACCTGAAAAATATGCTATTCCGATAAAACATAACAAAAGTCTGGAAAAAAGTGAGCCGTTTGCCGATTTACCTCCCGAATCGCCCGACGAAAAATACGAAGAAGGGATAAAAATAATGGCTGAGGAACCGATTCTTACTTCCGCCGATTTTATTACGCAACTCGATCAAAGCGAACGAAATAAAATGCGCTATTTTATAGAACATCTTCCCGTACAGGGAAGTTATAGCGTTCCTAAAATCAGCAAACTTACCCAATACGCTTCGCTGCAAGCCATTTCTTCTCCTCAGGGAGTAAGTGCCCTAAATGATTTCGTAGAAATGCTCGGTACATTCACGCTTGGATCGTATGCTTCAACTGCAAATCAACAGATGGAGTGGATGAAAAAAATGGGGATGAACATTGAGATAGAAGGAGTAGATATGGATGACGTGGCAAAACATCCTGAGAAATATGCCGGAAAAGACATTAAAGCTAAAGCTAAAGTTACAGGGAAAGAAGAATTTGTGGCAAAAATGAAACAAATGGGTAAAGATGCTCAAAAGGCTAAGTTGGAGCTCGCTACCGGAAAAACGGAAGGACTTACCAAAATTGTTTCGCAAATAGATTCTATTCACGCCATACTGTTGATGACCCCGGACGATTATGCCGATCCAATGAATATCATTATGCAGAAAATGAATTACACGGTTTATCAGCGAAAAAATAATTTATACAAAGGGTATTTGTATTCATTGAACAAACGAACTTACAGTCAAATAACCGAAATTATTGAACAGGCGCAGCGCAAATTAGGTGAACTTTCAAAGATATGCAATGCCGAAATTGAAGAGCTCGACCGAAAAAAAGAGGCAAAAACCATTTCGGAATCTACCTGGAAAATAATGGTACACAATGTGCATTTGAAATTCTTCCACGGTTCCAACAATATTCAGGGAACAGCTTTCGGCTCAGCCACCAACGTTGTTTCCACTGCTTATGTAAATAAATTCAAGCCAAATGCAGAGCAATATTATTACGATGTTTTTCGGCATGTGGCTTTAATTTCCGATCCGCAAGTGCGCATACAAAAAGATGCTGATTTGAGAAATTCAATCAATCAAGCTGTCACATGGTATTTGCAAAGTGTGCTTATGGCACACGGCTCTTTTCAATATAAAGATGATTGGGATTGCGGATGCAGTGAAGAAGAATTAGCTGCTGCAAGAGAAAAAGAACAAGAGGAAATGGATGCGGCAGAGAATGAGCGTATTGCAAGAAATAAAAATGCCAAGGCAGTATTTGATTCGGGCGAAATTCCGGAATCTTCTCCTTTGTTCAAGAAACTGGATGCATATGCAGATGAATATAATTTCGGTTTGATAAAAGTAAGAGCATCCTGTGCACGCACGGTTGTCGAAGCCAATACCGATTGGTTGCCGAATAACTTGCCGTTTAATTTTCATTATAAAAGTGTGGAAAGTGAAAATACAGGTGCAATCACTCGTAGTGGGGGTGTAAAAGTCGGTTTGGAAAAAGGAGTTGGTGCCGGAAAGCTGACTGCAAATTTGAACATGGATGTTTCTGTGTCTTCTGATGGAAATGGTGTGGTTAAAGATTATTCGGTAACAGGAGGTGCAAACGCCGGAGTAAAAGTGGGTAATTTTAATGCCGAAGTAGGATTAAATGGTACTATGACAAATAAAAACGGTGTAACAGACTATTCAGCCACCGCAACGGGAAAAGTAAACACATCAGTAAATTACGGAAATACAACGGTTTCGGGCGGAGCCGAATTTTCATATTCTTCAAAAAACGGATTAGAAACTGATTTTTCAGGAGGAGTTAAACAGGATTTTAAAAATGAATATGGTGGTTCCGGGGAAGTCAAGATGGAAGCATCCACCAAAAGAGGATGTTCAATGTCTGCAAAAGTGGAACAAACATTAGATCCGGCAAAAAGAGCTATGGATAAGGTTAAAGATATAGCAGGTGAAAAAGGGCTTGAAGTTCCAACTGACTTTGTAACAAAAACGCTTTGGGACGGAAAATATAAAACGAAGCCATAAACGAAATGGTGGTTTACATATCAATTAAAACTTCCTGCATGCTAGTAAAATGCTTTAATTGTTGAACCTTTGAATACTGGATATTAAAGATTGGTGTTCTGCTTAATAATATAGAAAGAGGATGTCTCAAAACCATCTTTAAAATTGGTAAAACTTTCAATTTGAAACTATATATAATAAATGCTCCCAGAACTTAGCTATTTTACATGTAAATAATAGCAGTTTTGGGAGTTGTTTTTAAAGAGAAGTTATAATTTAAAACTAATTTTTTGAATTTGACTAGTTTTGAGACAGCCTTTT
>QKGU01000116.1 GCA_003250325.1 Paludibacter sp. | reverse complement strand
ACAGTGCTCAGACCATCCGGGAAAGTGAATGTAGAAGGTACAGTTTACGATGCAATATCAGAAGATGGATTTATTGAAAAAGGAACGGAAGTAAAAGTCATTAAATACGAAACAGGACAAATTCACGTAAGCAAACTATAGTGAAAACGAAACGTTTGATGTGGTTTTTTTATTGAGGAAAGGACATAAAAAAACCACATTGTCATTAGTTGAGAAAACTCCTATTGAAAGGATTTGAGGTGTTGGTTCTCTTTGTAATCTGCCGTGTACAAGACATGCCCGAAGGTGCAGCCCGCCATTGAAAACCAGACAATTCTCGTTTAATTTTTTAATGTTGAGTTTTCCAATCTCAGAACAATGTGGTTATTCTTTCTTGGTACAAATATAACCTTTTATTTCTGTATTTAGTTCGAATTTAGCAATAATTTATAGTTAAATGTGATAGTCTATCTCTGTTTCAATTACTTTTCTAATGAAAATAAACCATTTTAAGATAATCATATTTTATTTGAGGGTTGTATTTAAAAATATATGTACTTTTGTCGCTCGGATTCGTATATAATATGTATTCGAAAATTCTACGGATATAAAAATAGTTGTTTGAATGTTTAAGAAATCAAATGTTGTTATAAAAAATAAACGTGCGACTTTCGATTATGAGATTTTGGATCGATTTGTGGCAGGTATTCAGTTATATGGAACCGAGATAAAATCAATCAGGGATGGAAAAGCCAGTCTGGTAGATACCTTTTGTACATTTATAAATGATGAGTTGTGGGTTAAGAACATGCACATTGCCACTTATTTCTTTGGCACATATAATAATCACGATGTTCGTCGCGACAGGAAATTGCTGCTAACTAAGAAAGAACTTTTGAAATTATCGCGAGGAACAAAAGAAACAGGGAACACCATGGTTCCGATAAAACTTTTTATCAACGACAAAGGATTGGCAAAACTGGAAATCGGGTTGGCAAGAGGAAAGAAAACGTATGATAAGCGCGAATCGTTGAAGCAAAAAGAAGATAAAAGAACGATGGACAGAGCCATGAAGGATCACTGATAGTTTCTGTTACTCATAAATCCATACATTTTTGTTTACATAGGTTTTATTTTCGAGTTGGCTCAGAATAAAAGCAGCTACATTAGCTCTGGCAATGGTTGGGTTGCCTTTTAGCTTTACAGTCTCGGTTCCCGATTTTACGGCTTTTAGTATCGGTCCATCGATCAAACCAGCCGGACGAACGATAGTCCATTTCAGGCTGCTGTGGTTTATTTTTTCTTCGTTGATGCTATGTTCTGCAATCGGAACTTTCAGCAAGAATCGGGTAATAAAAAACCGCATAGGCTGCGGAATCATATATTGGCTTTCGTCTACTCCGATACTCGAAATGTAAATCAGCCGGTTTACTTTTTCCTGCTCCATGATATCCACAATATTGCTCACGCCTTTTGTAAATACTGCAGAATTTTTTCGTAAAGAATCGCCTCCCAAAGCACAAATGCAGGCATCTGTTCCCGAAATGATATCAGCGAGTTTTAGCTTTTCATCCAGATTTCCGACTGCAATTTTCAAATTGGGATGATCAATTGTCAGCGAACCGGGCTTTCTGACAAACCCAACTACGCTGTGTCCCTTTTCCAGTGCTTGTTTTACGATATTCAAGCCCGTTCTTCCATTAGCTCCAAATACAACAATCTTCATAACAAAACCACTTAATTAACTAATTAGTCGAGCCTTAAAAAGCCCATTTTCGTATTATATTATTGTTGATTTGGTAAAACATAGCTTTTATCAAGTCAACAATTTGTATTTTAAATTCGAGCCAAAAAGATGATTTCCATTTATTCATCATCCTTTTGAAGTT
>QKGU01000364.1 GCA_003250325.1 Paludibacter sp. | reverse complement strand
ACTCTTTTGGCCTCTTCTTTTTGATTTTCCCATATTTTGCTAATTCTGAATATTCTGCCTGGAAAATCACTTATCAAACGGTTTGATGTGTATAAATGGGTATGTTTGTGTAGTTTTTTTATTTCAAAATCATAGCAGATCATTTTAAATGCTCCGCTCTTCATAATTGACGCATTGGGCTCGTAAAGGTAACTTTCGATATTTGAGGCAATAATCGAATTTGCTTTCTTTTCGTCGTTTATGTTGAATTCGAAAAACTGACCTTCTTTATCTTTCATCAGGTTTACAGCCTTTATTTTAATGTTTTCAACGCTCTGTTTTTGTAAAATCAACAGAACTTCTTTGCATTCATTTTCAACACTTATAACATGTACTTCGGTAACATTATTCAATTCGTTTATAACTGATGAAATGTCGATCATTGGGGAGAGTTTAACCATGATATTATCAGATTTCTCCAGCAGTATTGTGGATAATTTGCTGATATCAGGTTCGCAGTCGGAGAGGAGCACAACCTTATTTCCGGCTTTGTTTCTTCGGGCTGGATCAATATAAATCCAATCGGCAGATTTTATAGTTGGAATAAAATCTTCTGTCATTGAGTTGACAACCTCGATTTGTTGATTGTTCAGTTTGACGAAATTATGTCTGGCAAGTTTACATAAATCAATATTTTTCTCAACATAAATTGATTTGTTAAATTGCTTCGATATAAAAAAACAATCTACACCAAATCCTCCGGTTAAATCAATTAATGTTTCACCGCTACACAGTGAAGATTTATACCGAGCAGTTAGTTCAGACGATGATTGTTCGAGCGATAACTGAAGGGGATAAAGGACTTCGATATTTTCAAAAAATGTGGGAATTTTAAATTTTACTTTTTGTCGTCCTGCAATTTGACATATGGCTAGTTCAAAATCTATTTGGCTATTACGATGACTTTGCAATGATAATTTATGAATATCATCGGACGTGTGATCAATAATGAATTGCTTTGTTTCGTTGTTCATAGTTGCTCTAATTCTTTCCAAAATTAATATTTTTTTATTACAGTCGAAAACAGTCTGAAAACTCATAAATTTTAGTTTTGATTATCAGATAATTATATGTTCTGAGGCTGTAGAAATGATTTTTCTGTTGAAAAAACTTCAAATTATAAAACCGAAGTATAGAAAATAAAGTGTATTTTTGTGTCTGAATTTGGTTTCGATGCATTGTTCAATGTATCGAAAAAAGGGAATTCGGTGAAAATCCGAAACAGTACCCGCTGCTGTAAGCTCAACCTCACCCCAACCCTCTCCCAAGAGAGAGGGAGAAAGAGGAAAACGTATTGAACAACACTTTTGCCACTGGTTTTTCAGGAGCAGTGAACAGTGAACAGTCGATTAAAAGACTGAAAACTGATAGCTGATAACTCTGGGAAGGCGTTCAATTTCGGGAGCAAGTCAGAAGACCTGCCATTTCATTTTATTGTTTTTGCTTTCGGGAGTTAATAGCAAAAAGAGTTTGGACACCTCAGTGCGTACATATTCTTCAGTTTTATTATTAGTTGATTTTTTCAACCGAAAGCAGTTTGTGTATTGTGCTATCTATTTAATAATCAATAAATAATAAAAATGAAAAAAAACAATTTAATTTTAGCTTTTCTTGCTTTAGTGCTGGTATTTACGTCTTGTAAAAACGAAAATGATGTTTATACCAAAATCATCGATTTCGAAGATGTAGTATTAAACGAAGATAGTATTTGGAATGGATCTGATACATTGGGTACGCCTGCTAATGAAACTATGTTTGGATTTCCCGTTACAAATTATTATGGCTCATTCGCTTCAGATAGTGCAAAATTTGAAAACGTATATGCAAAGGAATGGTTCTCTTGGACTGGATTTGCTTGTTCTGCAAAAATAGATACTGTTACTTCTGGATTAGAAAATCAATACAGTGTGATGGCTGGTTCCGGTGCATATAATTCGAAAAAGTTTGCATTAGCTTACGATTCTGCAACTATTGTTTGTCCAGTCAATGCTGTTGGTAATTTTAAAGTAAAAAGCATGATGCTGACAAATTCAACATACGCCTATAAAGCTATGTTGAACGGAAGTGAATTTAATCACGCTTTTTCACAAGCGAACGATGGTGGAAATGGGGATTGGTTTAAAGTTATAATTAAAGGATATTTGTCGTCTTCTGAAACCGGAAGAGTCGAATATTATCTTGCTGATTTTAGAAGTGAAAAATCATTTATTTCTAAAGCATGGGAGAAAGTAGATGTAAGTTCATTAGGTGAAGTGGATCGGATGAGTATTACATTTGATTCAAGTGATAAAGCATATGGTTTTATCAATAATCCGGTTTATGTTTGTATCGACAATATAGAGTTTGAACAAACAGCTGAAACCATGAAATAATAAATTTATGTGTATGAATCATTGCTTTTATCTGCCATAATACTTGCAATTCATACTCAAAATCCGGATCTTTTGATCCGGATTTTTTTATTTACAAAAATATTTTTAAGAATAGCTTTCTGAAAATGAGTGATGTATAATTTTAATGACATAAATGTAGCCTCAACCGTTTGCAGATTCCCAAAAAAGCACTACTTTTGTGCCCGGGTAAGTCCTACACGACCAGCTCCCTTTGAACTCCCCCAGGGCCTGACCGCAGCAAGGGTAAAAGGTCGTAGCGGTGCGATGCAGGGTGCTTACCCGCTTGCCTCTTTAGCTCAGTTGGCCAGAGCACGTGATTTGTAATCTCGGGGTCGTTGGTTCGAATCCGACAAGAGGCTCAAAAAAAACTGTCTCAGAGTTATTCTCTGAGACAGTTTTTTTTATGTCCGATCGATAAAATTATGCTGGAACAATCATTTTGTATCCTTTACCGTGGATATTGATAATAACAACACCTTCGTCATCTTTCAGTAATTTGCGCAATTTGCAAATGTATACGTCCATACTTCTAGAGTTGTAGTAATTATCATCTTTCCAAATCGTTTTAAGAGCGTGTTTGCGATCAACAAATTCGTTAGCGCTGGCAGCAAACAAAACAAGTAGAAGAAACTCCTTGTTTGTCAGCTTTTTAGACTCTCCGTTAATAGTAAGCATCTTTTTTGCGGTGTCGACAGAATAAGCACCAACTTTGTAAGCCGGAACCTTTAGCAATTTGCTAAGATTTTCTTCTTCTTCGCTTAGCATTACCTTTTCGTTTTCGTTTTTCATTTTCGTAAATTTTTTTTGAGTTAGTATAGTAATAGTGAATTCTCAGTGCCAACCTTTATTTATTAAGTTAATTTACCATATAGTGCTAACAAAAAAACAGTGGATTTTGTTTGCTTTATTTTGTAAATTAAACATTTTAAATAAAAGCTTTGTTTAAACAGACAAATAAATTTCAAAAATAAATTTTAAATATTCCCAGAATAAAAAAGAACGTCTTAGGCTTGTAGTCTATTTAATAAAAATTTGATTAAATAATTTTAGTATGCAAAGATATTAATAATTTCTTTTTATACAAAATTTCAGGTTCTAATGATAAAGTGCTAAATTATTTATGTTGTCAATGTTTTGATTTCAATATATTTATGTTTTGTAAAGTAAGTTTTTTCTTTATTTGAATTATCTAATTATCATTGTAAAATATAGTAATCCTACAGTTTTTGTAGTATAAACAATTATATTAATTTATATTTATTCAACTTTTGTATTTATTTAACTATAATTGAGTCAAAGCTAAAAAATTACTGGTATTGAATATAGATTGGTTGAGGCTTTAGTTTCAACAAATCATCAGGGGTAAGCATTATATGCGGAGATTTTTTTAAATCGTTTTTGTAAAACAATTTAAAGCCTGTAAATTGAACCGGTTCTTTGTGTATATATAACTTATAAGTGCTTCTTTTTAAAACAGGTTCGCCCCAACCATCCATATTCATCACAATTTGCACTTCGGGATGGAGGCGGATATTTTTATAATTCTTTACCATTCCCTGTGTAAATCGGTGAACAATCAGAATTTTAGGAGGCAAATTATTTTCTTTTACCAGTTTTGCTAAATAATCGGAGCAGAAATTGACGTCTGTTTCATTCATATTTCCAATTTTTCTTCCTGGAACATTACCTTCTTTCATCGAAAATTCAGGATCAATTCCTAAATGAACCTGAGGCATTTTCAGGTATTTCTCCAACAATGGAACTTCGTTCATAACATTGCTTAGTGCTACCTGGATATCCAGAAATACAATTGCATTACCCATTTTTGCAATAGTTAGTGCAGAATCGATTTGCTGTTCGGGCATACGTTTGCAGTATTTTCCATCGTTCATTGGCGCTCCTTGTGCTACTACAGCTATATAATGTATTGCAGGTTGAACAGGAGTGGTCGGATCGGCTTTTTTCCATGCTTCCAGTTCTGCGTTTAGTTTGCTCCATAACTCCTTTGGAGGCAGTTCGCCTAAAATTCCCATTTTTTGAGAATAAAGGTTTCCATAAAATGCAACCACTCTCTTGAATGGTAATATAGCTCCCTGTTTAGGGTAAGGTTGTTTTTTTACCGGCCATAAACCTGTCGTGTCACCATTGGCCAATGCTAGCAGTTTTTTATTGTACGCTGTTGTATCAATAGGTGTCACCAATTCTTTAGCTTCAGTTTCTTCTTTAGGTCTTTCTTTGTCAATACTTTTAGTTTCTGTTTTTTTATTACACCCAATAATGGTAGAAACAACGATAAATGATAATGCTAATTTTTTTGTCAGGTTCATATACGACTTTTTATGTACGGTTTAATAATTTATTTCAGTTTTTGTCAAATGTTCTTCTCATGGATTTTAACAATCTTTCTCCGGAACAATCAGTTGTAATCATTCTGCGAACCGACTGGAGAGGTAGGAGAGAATCACGTTTTGTTGATAACGAGAAAGACATTTTAAAATACTTGCTCAACTCGCTGGCTGCTTCATGATTGAATACTCCATTTGGATATGCCCAATAATCAACTGGCTTGCTTGTAATGACTTGCAGCTTCGCTTTAGGTAAAACGACTTGTTTTTGCCAATCTAGGGAATCTTTGTATTTCGTAGCCATTGTATGATCCCAGCTGTGTAATCCCACTATGTGTCCGTTTTTAGCCAATTCGGCAATTTGTTCAGTGGTCATATAGTTCTTTTTGTTGTAAGTTATGGTCATGATAAAGAATACGCCTTTAAAACCGTATTTTGCCATTTCTTTAGCAGCAATGGTTGAATGTTCTTCGCGCGAATCATCAAAAGTAATCATGAAAGGCTTTTGAGGCAGAGTTTTATTATAAACCAGATAATCATAAAGTTGGTCGGGAACAATGGAATGGTAGCCACTATCAGACAAAATCTTTAGATGCTCTGCAAAGGTTGCTAAACTCACTGTATAGTCACCTTTGCTATTATCGGAAATGCGATGGTAGCAAAGAATTGGGATTTCCGGTTTGGTAAGTATTTGTTCTGAGTTATTTGGAGTTTGTTTTGTTTCACTTTTTATTGAAGTAGATTCTTCTTTTATTCCTGATTTTTGTTGCACCGATTTTTGGCAACTACTCAACACAATTGAGCTTATTATTGAATAAAAAATTATTTTTTTTATTGACATTTTAATTAGTTCTTCTTTATTGATTTATAAATCGTATCCTGAATTTTTTGTCTGATATGCATTCGTGCAAGCTTATTTACGCCATCGTCAGGATAAGTTCGGTTACTCAAGAAAACATATACAGTTTTATTTAATGGGTCAACCCAGCAACATGTTCCCGTGTATCCTGTGTGTCCGTAAACTTCTTTGGGAGCGGACAAAGAACAGGGATTTCCCTTTGCTTGGGTTGGAGTTGGTTTGTCAAAACCCAGTCCGCGCCTTCCGCTTTTTGAAACAGTGGTTGTAAACAGCTGGCAGGTTTTGGCACTGAGATAACGTTTCCCATTCAATTCCCCATCGTTAAGCAACATTTGATAAATAGCTGCTACATCTTCTGAAGTTGCAAATAGACCTGCATTACCGGATATTCCTCCAATAAATGCCGCTGCAGGATCGTGTACAAAACCCTGAATTTTTTCATTCCTGAAGAAATCGTTTTGCAGAGTCGGAGCAATGTCATCTTTTTTATGGTTATGTAAAGGCAAAAATGCAATATCTTTTAGGTGCATAGGTGAATAGAACTTATCATTCAGATATTTATCTATCGACATTCCACTTATGGTTTCCGCAATTTCTTTTAAAACAATAAAGTTTATACAGCTATATAGATAAGTTTTTTCGCCTAAAGGGGTATTTGCAATCATTCTCATTGCTTTTTCGTGTATGCTTTTATCCAAATAAAAACTATCGCTTACCTGAAGAGTATAAGGGTCAGAAGGTATGCGGGATACCAAATCGCTATTATATTCTTTGTATTTGCTTCTTAATGGAATAAAATGCATTGGATCTTTTAAAGAACCCGGTATGGTTGTATCTTTTTTTTGCAACACCAATTTATGGAATGGTAAAGATCCCGGCAAACCCGTTTCGTGAAAAAGCAAATCGGTAATTGTAATGTTTGCCTTGTCTGTGCCTTGTAAGAAAGTCAGATATTTTGATGCTTTATCAGTTAATGTGAGTTTTCCATCATCATAAAGCTTCATAATTGCGAGTAGAGTCGCTGTGGTTTTTGTAAGTGAAGCCAGGTCGTAAAGTGTTGAATTCGTTACTTTTTGATTTTTCTCGTAAGTGTAATTGCCAAAACATTTGTCATATACTCTTTTTCCATCTTTCATAACTGATATCTGACACCCGGGAAAAATTCTTTTTTGGATTCCATCTTTCGCAATGGAATCGATGCGGTTCAGAATAGCCGATCTCATTCTGACGTCTTCGGGCAATGAGAGAGGTGGTAAAGCCGGTGGAGCTATGCCTTCGGAGTCTGAAATCGATAAAGGTGTCGCTGTTTTACTGTTAATTATTTCCAGAAAAACCGGAATAGTGGAAAGGACGATAAGAAGGAAAATTCCGTTCAGTTTTTTCATGGAAATTGGAAAGTGGTATTTTTGTTGTAAGTTGTTGATTATTATACTGAATATGAAAGTTTTGTACAAACTCTTTTTCAATAAATTTATTATACAAATATAGAACAGATTTTTGTTATTTTACAAAAAAAATTCACATAATATTTGTTTTAAAAACGAATTATTTCGACAAAATAATTTCAATTTATTGCAAAAGTTATAAATATTTTAAAATCAATATGTTAATCTTTATATTTTCCAAAAAAATTAAGTACTTCTCTAACTGTGTTTACCGGTCGATAACATGCTTTGTTCTTGCAGATATAAATCAATGTTTCATCTTCAACAAACTTTCCTTCTAAAACTGGCAAATTATCATTCAGTTTTCCTCCACTCAAAATGATATTTGGCGAAAAATATGATTCTATTTCAGTTTTCAGTTTGTCATAATCTTCTCCAACAATTGAGATTTCGAAAGGTTCATCAGCAAACCAGGCCATTAAAATGTCCCAATTAGCACCATAAACGCCAATATCAGCAATATTTTCTTTCACGTTAGAAAGCATGATGCGTGATTTCTCAATTAGCTGATCCTCATAAAAATAGTGTCCCAATAAATACATATTTTTTGCCATAGTTGAGTTTGAAGAAGGAACAACATTGTCCGAAAGTTCCATTTTTCGTGCTATCAGCGCAGGATCAATGTCGGATGTATAGAAGAACATATTGCTTTCCGAATCATAGAAATGCTCTATACAATAATTCGTAAGCAACATGGCTTCGTCCAGCCACTTTCGATTGAAAGTAGCCCGATAGAGTTGTATTAAAGCTTCGATGAGAAATGCATAATCGTCCAAAAACGCATTAATAGTTGCTTTTCCATTCTTGAAATTGCGGTACAATCTGTTTTCCGAAGTTTTCAGATTTTTGAGAATGAAATCGACATTTTTTATGGCTATATCAATATACGAAGATTTGCCCAAAACTCTGTATGCATCTGCAAATGCTTTAATCATCAGTCCATTCCACGAAGTCAGGATTTTATCATCCAATGCCGGGCGAATTTTTTTGTTTCTCGATTCTAAAAGTAATTTCTTGCTTTTATAAATTATTTCGTTCAGTTTGTCGGAAGACAAGTTATATTTTTTCAGAATATCAGATTCATTTTCCGAGCGGTAAAGAATATTATTACTTTCTTCCCAATTTCCTGAGCTTGTAATGTTATAGTAATCAATAATTAGTTGCGCATTGTCGCCTAAAATATCTATGATTTCCAATTCATTCCAAACATAATACTTTCCTTCAATGCCTTCACTATCCGCATCCAGCGACGAATAAAATCCGCCATCAGGCCGAGCCAATTCTCGTTGGACGAATTCCAGCGTTTCTTCCACAACACTTTTATAAAGTTGATTTTTTGTAAGTTGAAAGGCCGAGCAATGCAAACTAACCAATTGAGCATTATCATAGAGCATTTTTTCAAAGTGTGGAACTTTCCATAATTTATCGGTTGAATAACGTGCAAAACCGCCTCCAATCTGATCGTAAATCCCCCCAAAAGCCATTTTATTCAAGCTGGTCAAAACTGCAGTTTTGGCATCTTCATCGTTGGTCAGATGATAGTAGTGCAATAAAAACTGATGACCAACTGGAAGCGGAAACTTTGGAGCACCTTTTTGTCCTCCGTATTCAAAATCAAT
>QKGU01000238.1 GCA_003250325.1 Paludibacter sp. | reverse complement strand
GAGTATATAGAATTTTGGATGTTAGACCCGTTTGTAAATGACAAAACCGACACGGATAAAGGAGGTGAATTATACTTTAATCTGGGAGACATTAGTGAGGATATTTTAAAAGACGGTAAAAAATCGTTCGAAAACGGATTGCCAATTGATGGTGATACAACGAAAACCAAAACCACCGTTTGGGGTCGTATTCCTGAGACACAATCTACAGTAAATGCATTTACCGGTGACAGAAAGAATCAGGATGTTGGTTTGGATGGTTTGTCGAATGCTAATGAATTTCAATATCCGACTTATAAGCAATATGTTGACCAGGTGAAAGCAAAAGTAAGTGCTGATCCTGCAGCATTACAAAAAATGCAAGCCGATCCTTTCTCTCCATTAAATGACCCTTCCGGAGATAATTACCACTTTTATCGTGGAACCGATTATGATAATGAAAATTTAGGCATATTGGAACGGTATAAACGCTATAATGGTACAGACGGAAACTCTCCGGATGCAAACAATGTGAACGAATCTTACGGAACATCGGCTACTTCGTTGCCTGATAATGAGGATATAAATTCGGATAATACGCTGAATGAATATGAAAAGTATTACCAATATCATGTAGCTTTGAAAAAGGACAAGATGGATGTTGGTGAGAATTATATTACCGATATAGTTACAGCAGATGTGCAACTTGACAACGGTAATACCGAGCAGGTGAAATGGTATCAGTTTAAAATACCTATTCGAAATTATGATGATAATATCGGAAATATGAGAAACTTAAAATCGGTTCGATTCATTCGTATGTTCCTGACCGGTTTTGAAAAAGAGACTCACTTACGTTTTGCCACTTTAGATCTTGTTCGTGGCGAGTGGCGTAATTACAATAAAGATTTATATCCAAGCAATTATGTCCCTATTTCGGATGGTAAACTGGATATACAAGCCGTTAACGTGGAAGAAAATGGTGATAAATCGCCGGTGAACTATATTCTACCTCCGGGAGTTTCGCGCGAAACTGATCCGGGACAACCTCAGCTGCTACAGCAAAATGAACAATCAATGGTTTTGCGTGTAACTGATCTGGCTCCGGGTGACGCAAGAGGCGTTTATAAAAATACTTCGTATGATATGCGCCAATACAAACGCCTTCAAATGTTTGTACATGCCGAAAAGATGTCGGAAGATACACGTGATCTTAATGACTATCAATTGACCTGTTTTATCCGTCTTGGTTCGGACATGAAATATAACTATTATGAGTATGAAATTCCATTAAAATTAACTCCTTGGGGAGATTACATTTCTAATATTTCACCTTCTGTAGAGCATCCTGACAGAGAAATTGTTTGGAATCCTGATAATAAATTTGATTTTTCGTTCGAAATACTGAAAAATGCCAAACTACAAAGAAATAAAGCGAAACAGAGTGGTACATTCAATGTGTCGAATCTGATTCCGTATGTGGTTTATGACCCAGATAAACCATTGAATAAAATATCGGTTGTAGGAAACCCATCTATTTCGGATGTACAAACCATTATGATTGGTGTACGAAATGCTAGTGGAGAAATCAAATCCGGAGAAATTTGGGTAAACGAACTTCGTATGTCTGAATTCGATGAATCGGGTGGATGGGCAGCTATGGGTAATTTAGCCATTGGTCTGTCCGATCTTGGATCGATTAATTTCTCGGGAAGAATGGAAACAGCTGGTTACGGAAGCCTTGAAAGCAACGTAATGGACAGAAGAATGGACGATTTGTATCAGATGAATTTCTCTACTGCACTTGATTTGGGTCGTTTCTTGCCCGAAAAAGCAAAATTCCAGATTCCGGCTTATTTCTCATATACGAGTGAATCGTTGTCGCCAAAGTACAATCCAATGGATCAGGATGTGCTTTTGAAGGAATCACTGGATAATGCCACTAGTGATCAGGAACGAGATTCTATACTTTCTGTTTCGCAAAGTGTGAATACAACAAAAAGCTTTAATGTTTCGAATGCCAAAGTAAATATTAAAAGTAAAGATCCTCAGTTTTATGATCCGGCTAACGTAACTGTGACTTACGCTTATACTGAAACCAATCAGCAAAGTGCAGATATTGCTTTGAATCAGACTAAAGACGAACGTGCTTCTCTCAATTATAATTTCTCATTTAATCCTAAACCGTTCGAGCCGTTCAAAGATGTTAAAGCTCTCAGTGCGCCTGCGTTTAAGATTATAAAAGACTTCAATTTTTACTATTTGCCATCTTCGTTGAGTTTTAATACAAACATGAACAGGCAGTATTCTCAGATTCAGTTGCGCGATTTGAATTCAGGTTTTACCGACTCGTCTATCAGCGACGCTCTTAATACATTCAGTTCAGATTTTATGTGGAACAAACAATTCGACATTAAATATGACCTGTCAAAAGCGATTAAGTTTAGTCTGCAAACAGCAATGAATTCTAACATAGAAGAAGCGCGTATTAATCCTGAAATAACCAGAGACGATTATGAGGCGTGGCGCGATACTGTTTGGTCGAGCATTCGAAAACTAGGAACTCCTTATACTTACCAACAGGTATTTAGTGCTTCGTGGAATTTGCCTATTAATAAGATTCCTTTGCTTGACTGGGTTAATGCAAACGCGTCTTATAACTCTACTTACAGCTGGAATCGTACTGCTATTGTTGAAGGAAGTAATCAGATTGGAAATGTGGCTACTTCGATGGGGGCATGGCAAGCTGATGCACAGTTGAATTTTGAAAATTTGTATAATAAGTCGAAGTACCTGAAAGAAATAAACCGTAAATTCTCAGCTCAAAGTGCAAACAGACCGAAGTTTGTGCCAAAGACTTACACGCAAACTGTAAAACTTCAAAAAGACAAACCGCTCACAATTAATCACAGATTGGGTAGTGAAAAACTGAATTTTAAAGCGGTTGATAAAGACGGAAAACCTTTGTTGTTAAGTTATAAAACGAAGAATGTAACTTCATTAGAATTAACTCCAAAAATAGATGCGGATAGCGTACTGCTGACTATTGTGAGCATGGATCCAAATGCTCAAGGTGCAGCAAAAAATACAGTAGATTTCGTTGCACGTACTTTAATGATGGTTCGCCGGGCTTCTGCTACATTCAGAAAATCAAACAGTATGGTTTTGCCGGGCTTTAAGCAAGAACCTGGCTTTTTAGGACAGCAAAATGTCAATGGAGCGTATGCTCCGGGTTATGCTTTTGCTTTTGGACTAATTAATAGCAATACTCTCGATAATGCGATTAGTCACGATTGGTTGTATGTAAACGATTCTATCGTAACTCCGGCAACTACTGCTACTACTTCAGATTTAGACATAAAAGCTTCACTTGAACCGATACCTGGATTTAAAATTGATTTGAGTGCCAAGCGTTATGAAGCTTCAAATACCACAGTTCAATATATGTTCGATGGTATGCCTAGTACATTCAATGGAAGTTATAATATTACTTTGATGGCCTTGTCTACTGCATTTAAAAAGATTGGAAGTGCCGAACAAAATTATAATTCTGAATTATTTGATAATTTCTTGAATAACCGTCAGATTGTAGCAAATAGGTTGAATAGAAGTTATGAAGGGAAACAGTATCCAAATGCAGGTTTTTTGAAAGGAAATTCAGATTATATTAATAAAGATTTTAATTCAGCAAACGGTGCTTATAGCCTGAATTCAGCCGATGTACTTATTCCATCTTTCCTGGCTGCCTATACAGGAAGAGATGCGAATACGATAGATACAAATCCGTTTTTGTCATTTTTGAGTATTCTTCCAAACTGGAGAATAAATTACGATGGATTGTCGAGAATTGGTTGGATAAAAGATCGTTTCAGATCTATTAGTATAACTCATGCCTATACTTGTAAATATAGCATTGGTTCGTACACTTCTTATTCAACATGGGTCGGACTTGGCGATGCGGATAACTCAATGGGATTTGTTCGCGACGTTCAAACCGATATGCCAATTCCATCGTCTCCTTTCGACATTTCTAATGTATCAATTGTGGAGCAGTTTAGTCCGCTTATTGGGATTAATATGGCCATGAAAAACAGCATGACCGGAAAGTTGGAGTACCGGAAACAACGCAACTTATCGTTGAATTTAGCAAGTACTCAGCTGATTGAAGGGCAATCTGACGAGTTTGTTGTAGGTGTGGGCTATTTGTTGAAAGACTTCGATGTTATTCTGAAATTGAAATCGGACAAACAATCAAAAATCAAGAACGATTTGAAGATTAATGCAGACTTGTCCTATAAAGACATAAAAACATTGTTGCGGAAAGTGCAGGAAAACATTACACAGGCTTCTAATGGGAATAAACTGTTTACTCTGAAAGTGGTTGCCGATTATGTTTTCAGTTCGAAAGTGAATATACAACTGTTCTATGATCGTCAAATGAGCACACCGCTTATTTCTTCTTCGTTCCCGGTTTCGTCAACCAACTTTGGTGTTAGTTTCAAATTTATGTTGACCCGGTAAAAGTCATTTTTACAACTAACGTTGTAAATTTGTCTCTGAAAATTCTTAATCCAGTTGTTTTTCTAATAAAAACTGAACAATGTTAAAAATTTAAAAAACAAATGAAAGATTATTCATTTATTCATATAAACAATTTATTTTTGAAGAAAAATTAAACTTATGAAGAAAATAATTCTGCTCACAATTCTTTTTTTGTCGGTAATTGCCGTTACAAACGCTCAGATATATGAACCTGTAAAATGGTCGCAGGAACTGAAAGTTACAGGCGAGAACACGGCAAATATAATTATTAAAGCCACTATTGACGAAGGTTGGCATTTATATGGTTTGAACTTACCGAAAGATGGACCTGTGCCTACCAGCATTGTTTTCGAAAAAATGGATAATGCTGAAAAGGCAGGGAATATCCAAACTCCATCAAAACTGTCAAAAGCATTCGATGCTAATTTTGATATGGAACTTAACTGGTATGTTAATGAAGCGGTCTTTATCCAACCAATAAAGTTTACTGATGCATCGAAAGTAAGTGTAAAAGGTTATGTGGAATTTATGGTCTGTAACGACGAAAGTTGTCTGCCACCCACCAAGAATAAATTCACTTTAGGAATAAAAGTGGAGAAAGCTGCTGTAGTTGCAGCTCAACCACAGGAAGAAAAAAAAACTTCTGATTACTGGACTCCGGTAATTGATGAACTTCATAATTATGGAAGCTCAGAAGGATCTGCAGGAACAACTTCATTGTGGTTGATTTTTCTTGGCGGATTGGTAGGCGGTTTTCTGGCGTTATTCACTCCCTGTGTTTGGCCTATCATTCCTATGACCGTAAGTTTCTTTTTGAAACGATCGAACAATAAACGAAAGGGTAGGAGAGACGCAGTTTTATACGGGTTTGCCATTATTTTTATTTATGTCTTTCTTGGCATTCTTATAACGCTTATTTTTGGTGCGAGTGCGTTGAACAGCTTGTCCACTAATGCCATTTTCAACTTGCTTTTCTTTGCTCTATTGGTGGTATTTGCTATCTCATTTTTCGGGGCTTTCGAGATTACGTTGCCGGCTTCGTGGTCGACAAAGTTGGATGCTAAAGCTGATTCCACTGCCGGATTCATCAGTATTTTGTTTATGGCTTTTACACTGGTTTTAGTGTCATTCTCGTGTACCGGCCCTATTATCGGAACGCTTTTAGTACAGGTTTCATCGAGCGGTTCGATACTGGCTCCGGCAGTTGGTATGCTTGGTTTTGCCGTGGCGTTGTCCATTCCTTTTAGTTTATTTGCGCTTTTCCCTTCATGGCTCAAATCGTTGCCTCGTTCGGGTGGCTGGTTGAACTCAGTAAAAGTGGTGCTTGCATTCCTCGAATTGGCGTTAGCGTTTAAATTCTTCTCGGTGGCCGACTTGGCGTATGGTTGGAGAATTCTCGACCGTGAAGTGTTTCTTGCTATCTGGATTGTCATTTTTATATTGTTGGGAATGTATCTGTTGGGAAAATTACGCTTCTCTCACGACAGTGAATCAAAACATACTTCAGTTTTAGGTGTTTTTCTTGCAATCATTTCATTTGCTTTTTCTGTTTATATGATTCCGGGATTATGGGGAGCACCCTTAAAAGCAATTAGCGCTTTTTCGCCTCCGTTGTACACGCAGGATTTTAATTTATACAACAACGAGGTTCATCCTAAATTTACCGATTACGATCAGGGAATGGCTTTTGCAGCGCAAGAAAAATTGCCCGTAGTTGTGGATTTTACAGGATTCGGTTGTGTGAACTGCCGCAAAATGGAAGCTTCGGTTTGGACTGATCCGAAAGTGAAAGATTTGCTGAAAAATGATTTTGTGCTGATTTCCTTGTTCGTAGACGATAAAAAACCACTTGCAGAACCTTACGAAGTTGTTGAGAATGGTAAAACTGTAAGTATTGAAACTGTTGGAGACAAATGGAGCTATCTGCAACGTTCGAAATTCGGAGCAAATGCACAACCTTTTTATGTAATGCTCGATAATGAAGGTAAGCCGTTGAACAAAGCGTATGCTTTTGATGAAAACCCGGAGAATTTTGTGAAGTGGTTGGAAAGAAAATAATATTTCTCGTTTTTATAATGAAGGTGTCTCAAAAGAATTTTTTGAACGCAAATTACGCAAATTTTCACAAATATTATTTTAATCAAATTTATATAATATAGAATATGAAACAATTATGAATTGTGAAAATTCGCGTTTATTTGCGTAATTTGCGTTCTATTTACTTATTGGACGCCCTCATTATTTAATGAAAGGGTTAATTTTCGGTTGCTTTTTCCAAACGTTTCATAATGGAGAAAATAAATGTAGCTGAAAGTAAACAGCATACAATAAAAATCAACCATAATTGCCACAAATCCAGCTTATCCCAGAAGAAACTCCCCACAAACAGAAGTTTATTTCCAACGGCAGTAGCGAGAAGCCAGCCGCCCTGCATTAAGCCCTGGAATCGTTGCGGAGCAACTTTTGAAACGAACGACAATCCCATCGGACTGAGGAAAAGTTCAGCAACAGTCAGTACCAAATAACTGCTGATTAACCAATAAGGGCTGATTCGTGAAGAATCGGGAACGGCTGCACCATTTAGTTCGTGAGGTGAAATCAAACTCATTGAACCAACCAATACAACAAGGAATCCAATAGCGGCAATGATCATCCCGATTCCAATTTTACGTGGTGTAGAAGGCTCTTTTTTGAGCTTGTTGAGCCATGCAAACACACCCATAACCAAAGGAGTGAGGAAAACAATAAACAGTGGGTTGAACGATTG
>QKGU01000376.1 GCA_003250325.1 Paludibacter sp. | reverse complement strand
CTGAATGAGGTTGTAAGAATTCTTGCAGAACATTTAAGTGCTGAACGTATTATTTTGACAGTACTAAATCGTGAAAGTTCACATATAACAATCGAAGGTTCTTATGGGGTGAATGATGAAAAGAAAAACATCACTTATCAAATGGGACATGGCATTATCGGACGTGTTATCGAAACCGGAGTTGAAGTTCTCCTCCCGAAGATTGCAACGTCTTCCGATTTTTTGAATCTTACCGACGCAGCAACCGTTATCGATGGAAAGGATGTTTCATTTGTCTGTACACCTATTCGATATAAAGATGAGGTAATTGGTACCATGAGCATGCACAAGGTATATGCTCCCCGCGTATCATTCGATTATGATTTACGAATGATGAAAATTGTTGGTTCCATGATTGGACGCACCTTGCGTCGTAGGCAGGAATATGCAGAAGAAATGGAACAACTTCAAAATGAAAATAAAAACCTGAAAGTAGAACTTCGCAGCAGAATTATGCCTGAAAGAATAAAAGGTAATTCCGGGAAAATGAACGAAGTATTTGCTTTGATTGATAGTGTGGCTTACACCGATGCTACGGTGTTGATTCGTGGAGAGAGTGGAGTTGGGAAGGAGTTGGTGGCAGATGCTATTCATTACAACAGCAGTAGAAAAAATAAACCGTTTGTAAAAGTAAACTGTGCAGCTTTACCCGAAAGTTTGATCGAAAGTGAATTGTTTGGTCACGAGAAAGGCGCTTTTACAGGTGCATCAACTGCCCGAATAGGACGGTTTGAGGCTGCAAACGGTGGAACGATATTTCTGGATGAGTTTGGAGATATTCCGGCATCGACTCAGGTGAAACTGTTGCGTGTACTGCAGGAGCGTGAAATTGAACGTATTGGTAGTACAAAACCGATAAAAGTGGATGTGCGTATTCTTTGTGCGACCAACAGAAATCTTGAAGAACTGATCGAAAAGAATCAATTCCGCGAAGATCTTTACTACCGTATCAACGTTTTTCCAATCTATATTCCGGCGTTAAGAGAAAGAATCAACGATATTCCGATTCTGACTGATTTTTTCATTGATAAATTTAACAAGCGACACGGAAAAAATATCAAGCGTATCACTTCGATGGCTATCGATACCTTGATGGTTTACCATTGGCCGGGCAATATTCGTGAGTTGGAAAACTGCATAGAAAGAGCCTGCATTTTGAGCACCGATCATGTTATTCGTGCTCATAACCTACCGGCATCGCTCCAGACTGCTACCACATCGAAAACGATGCAAAACGGAACCCTGGAAATTATTCTTGGACGTATGGAACAACAAATCATCATTGACGCACTGATTATGACAAAAGGCAATATCGTAAAAGCTGCCGATCAGTTAGGTATCACCGAACGAATGATGGGAATCCGTCTGAAGAAGTATGAGATTGAAGCCAAACGCTTCAAAGTATAAAGTCGTAAAATCACCACTAAAAATAAACCTAAAAAAGTCGGACATATGATAGAATTTGAATTATGTGATTTTGAGAATGTAGACCATTTGAATGCACTTGCCGAGCTCACGAATCATTACATGGCCGATCCGATGGGCGATTTTCCTCCATTAAATAAAATACAACAATTGAGACTTGTCGACGGATTGGCAAATCATCCAACGGCAGAAGTTCATTTTGCGATAATAGAAAAAAAAGTGGTCGGGTTGGCCACCTGCTTTGTGAATTTTTCCACTTTTTATGTGAAACCGTATTTGTACATTCATGATATTGTGGTGCTGAACGAATATCGTGGAAAAGGCATAGGCAAAGCATTGATGGAAATGCTGATTATAAAATCGATTGAAAAAGGACATTGTAAAGTTACTCTTGAAGTTCGCGAGGATAATACGGTGGCACAGTCGCTTTATAAAGATCTCGGATTTGAAGAATGTAATCCCAATATGTTGTTTTGGACAAAAAAATTAATTTGATAAAGAATTTTGTTATGAAAATAGCGATACCTATAATAGATACAAAAACAAACAAATATACCATAGCTTCCAGTCTGAATGTGAATGGTTACTTGTGTTTGTATGATAGCGAATCCAATGCCGGGCGTTGGATGAAGACAATTGAACTGGCGCCTGATATGGGCGAACTCTTACTTGAACTGGAACGGAAAGCGGTGAGAATAATTATTACAGAACAAATTCACCCAATGGCGTTGAAAGTATTAGTGAACAAAGGATTTGAAGTTTTTCAATCGAAAGGAAATGCGCTGGGAGAAAATATACGGTTCTACAACGATAAAAAGCTGAAGAGGTTTAATTATAAAGCAACTTTGGATTTTGCCAATGTTTGCGGCGGAACCTGCAGTAGTTGCGATACGGAATGTTCAGATGATAAAAAGCAAATGACGGAAATGATTTGATGATGTGATAATGTGATGATATGATGATGTAATAATGTGATGATGTGATAATGTGATGATGTGATAATGGGAAGATAGGGTAATGTGATGATGAAAGAATAGTACTTTATAACTTTACAAACTTTATAGACTTTACAAACTAAATAAGAGATGAGTTTACAAAATGCAATAAATTTTATTTCGCAGGTTGATTCGGATGCTGATTTTCGAAAATCCTGCTACAAGTACAAAACAAGAGAAGAATTGCTCGGGCATCTCAAAACCGAAAAAAAAGGATTTACCTTAGACGAGATTGAAGATGCGTTTAATGTTCTCGAATTGAAGTGTCAAACCTACGAACAAGCCGGGAGAGTTAAAGAAGTGAAGGCGTGGTTTCGGTTATTCCAATAAAAAATCCTGACAATTGAAAAATTGCCAGGATTTTTTTCGATGAACTGCAAAGATTAAATTTTCTCAAATTTAATGTCGATTTCTTCTTCCACTTCTTTCTGCGCCATCTCAAATTTACCTTTGTAAGACATTTCCATTCCGTTCAGTGTGGCCGTTTTAGCCAATGAATTAAACATATTTATTCTATTGAGTTCGATACAATCTTTGTTGAACCAGCAGTCGAGGACGTTTCCGCCATCTTTCGCAAATTGGATAATGAACAGTCCGTGTTCCGAGAAAACCAAATCCTCGTAAGCATAAGCGATATCCAACCCGCAGGCGTCTTTTATAATAAAACGAACTTTTTCCAGTTCGAAAAATATAGCTTCGGTTTGTTCTTCCATTTCCTTAAAATTTTAAAATTAATATTCGTCATTAGCGTAGAGCACGCTGGTGCTTAACTGGTTGAAGTCGAAAAGCTCTTCTTCTCTGAAAAAGCGTTTCAGTTCGACTTCTGCATTTTCAATTGAATCCGAGGTGTGGATAATATTTTCCTGAATACTTACGCTATAATCGCCACGGATAGTGCCGAGTGCGGCTTCACGTCCGTTTGTGGCTCCTGCCATGCGATGTGCGATTTCCACAGAGTCCACTCCTTTCCAGCAGCAAACGATCACGGGTGTTTTCATCATCGAATCTTTGATACGCTGGAAATAAGGCCGGTTGGCTAAATGTGCATAATGTTCGTCGAGAATTTCATCGTCCAGTTGCAACATTTTTATTCCACACATTTGAAGTCCTTTCATCTCAAAACGATGAATAATTTCTCCAATCAAATCGCGTCTTATGGCGCAGGGTTTAATAATTATAAGCGTTTTTTCCATTATTGTTGTTCTATATTCATTTCAGCAACACGTCTTTCCACCAGTTTTTTAATTTCCTGAATGCCCGATTCCATCGAGATCAAATCTTCGAGTGTTGGAGTGCGGTATCCAAAGTCTTCGATAGAGCAAATGGCTTCGAATTTACCAACCAAAATCGCGGTTTGTTTTATACTGTCGGTTAATTCAGATTCGAATTCCAATGCCTCTTTGTAAAGAGCTATAGGCATATGGTGAGTTGCCATCCAGTCGTATCGGGCCAGTAATCCTACGAAATATTTTTCCACACTGATTACTGCGAACTGATAAAGCATATCATTATCGAATCTGGAATTCTCTTTGTTCAGACTTTTTGAAAAAGTAGAGAAAAAGCCATTGGCATAGCTCAGACTATCGTTTGCCAATTTTTGCATGTCTTTGTCGGGATTAATAATTTGTGCCATGTCTTTTAATATTTATTGTTTACAATTTCCAGACTCTTTGTTGAATAAAGTCCGGTATAAAGTTCAAATAATTCATCTTTTGTGATTGATCTTTTCAAAAGTTCGGCTTTAGATTTTACAAGTTCCAACAAAATGTTGCAGGTTTCTTCTCCTGCGGGTAAGTTCGCTTCCGTCAGGAAGTGTATGATGGTCGATTTTCCACTGTGTTTTCCAATCAGAAAATCTTCTTCTTTGCGGCCTACTTTATTGGCCGGAATAAGTTGATAAGTTGAGCGGTCCTTCATCAGACAACTGGTGTGAATGCCGCTTTCGTGGCTTAACACCAAACCTCCGGTAATCGGTTTGCTTTGGCTGGTCGGCCGGTTGGAAATGGAGGCAACATACGAACATATTTCGTTGAATTTTTGAGTATTCAACAACGAAGGTGTTTCGTGACTTAGTTCCAGTGCCATGGCTACTTCTTCCATGGGAGCGTTTCCTGCCCGTTCGCCCAACCCGTTCACGGTGGTGCTTAAGCATTCGGCTCTGGCCATGTAAGCGGCCAGCGTGTTGGCAGTGGCCATTCCCAAATCGTTGTGAGCATGAAACTCAATGGGTAATTCTTTTTCTACTTCACGTATTTTGGAAACAAGTTCGAAGGTCGACATAGGATTCAAACGCCCTACGGTATCAGCCAAACGAACTCTTGACGCTCCAAAAGCACTGGTAGCACATACAAAATCTTTTAATAATCCGATATCGGCACGCGAGGCGTCTTGTGCTCCGATAGTTACGTATTCGAACATGGGATAAGCGAATTCGATAAGCTCCTGCAATTGACCGAAAACCCAATCACGATCTTTTCCCATAGCATTCATCAGGATAGACGAAACAGGAAATGAGATATGAACACCGTTTGTTCCTGCTTTTGCGGCAGCCCGGATGTCGTTTTTAGTAGCGCGACACCACGAAAGAGTTTTGAATCCGAATCTCATAGCACAAATTGTACGCATGTCATTTATTTCCGATTCGCCCATTGCAGGAGTTCCTATTTCTATTTCAGGCACTCCTGTTGCATTAAGCAACGCTGCGATGCGTATTTTCTCGTTCAGAGAGAACACAACTCCCGGCGATTGTTCGCCGTCGCGCAGAGTGGTATCTATAAAATAAGGAGTTCTCATATGGCAATTACGTTTTATCAGAAATTTGTTTCGACTGATTTGTTCGGTCAAGCATAAGCAGTCATAAAAGCTGACTAACCTGTATAATTTTATAATTTTAAATTATGAAAGTTTGAAGTTTGAGCTATTATTCAATTATTTACTAAATCTTTAACAGCCTTTATGACTCTTATTGCTTATTAGTTACCAGTTACGAGTTACGAGTTACAAGTTACGAGAATCATTTATTTTGAGTTATGAAAGTACAACTTGACTTGTTTTCAACTACAACACTTTTGTAGCTTGTAACTGATAGCTCGTAACTCGTAACTAATATTATGAAAGTACAACTTGACTTGTTTTCAACTACAACACTTTTGTAGCTTGTAACTCGTAACTGGTAGCTCGTAACTAATCGTTAGTCTGCAATTGAATATTTTTCGCAGAGTTCGTCGTTTTCCAACGCGTCAAATATTTCGTCGATAACTTCTTCCGATTCAACACCACCGTACCAGAAATTATTCGGATGAATAACCATAACAGGGCCTTGTGAACATACATTAAGACAAGCTGTAGTACTAACGGCTACGTCCAAACCACGATCGGAAGCCTCTTCCGAAATGTACTGAAGCAAATCGCTTGCTCCTTTTTTATTACATGCACCTTGTGCATCTCCGGCAATTCGGAATGAATTGCAAACTAAAATGTGATAATTTGGTTTTTTCATGTTTTGTTAGTTACGAGTTACAAGTTACGAGTTACAAGTCTTTTGAAGCATGTCACAGAGCAACGAATTAACTCAGAATTATTAATTGTGAATTATAAATTATTAATTGGAATAAATCAACCACATCCCTGAGCATTTCCTTTACAGCCACTTCCGCATTTGAAAGCATCGGGTTTGGCTATGGAACGAATCGGTTTATTGTTGTAAACGCCTTCCAGTCCTTCGTCGATCAACCCGGTCATTTCCACTACGTGTACCTTGCACGAGTTAAGCATAGTTTTCGGATTGGCTCCCACGCCGCTCACTAAAATAGCGCGACAGTCGCTAAGCATTCTTGCCATCTCGAGCCAACGGGCATCACCGCCTCCGGTAGGAGGAGTTGGGCGTGATTCCACGAATTTGAATCCGTTCGGTGTTTGTTTGAAAATAGATAATGAGTCGGCTTCACCTAAATGTTGGTTTACGAGCAAACCTTCGTTGGTAGCTACTGCCACGTACGGACGACCTTCTGTCTCGAGTTCTTTTAACGCCGAATATTCTTTTAATAATGTATGTGTTTCGCTGAGATCTTTTCCTAATAATCCGGCAGCATCGGCGCGACAACGGGCGCAATGGCTCATGATAGGTAAATGTTCCGAAGCCAGCGTGCGAACTTTGAATACGGTCTTAGCATCCGGTTCGTTCAGTTCGGCAAACGGAGTTTCTGCTGTGGGGATTAATGGAATGCAGTTGATAACGTCAGCTCCAAGTTCGGCGCATTTTTTTGCCACTTCAGGTATATGGTCTTCGTTGATTCCGGGAACAACAATAGAATTTATTTTTACGGTAATTCCTTTAGCTTTCAACAAAGGAATACATTCGAGCTGTTGGTTCATTAGGATAGTAGCTCCTTCCACTCCACGGTAAACATGTTTCTCAAAACGCACCCATTTGTAAATTTTAGCGGTGATTTCAGGATTTACTGCGTTGATAGTGATGGTAACATGCGAAACACCTAGTTCGGCAATCTCGTCGATATAAGGTTTCAGGTTCAATCCATTGGTGGAAAGACAGAATATTTTGTCAGGGAACTCCGCTTTTGCTTTGCGCATTGTTCCGATCGTTTCTTCAGGATTTGCGAATGGATCGCCGGGGCCTGCAATACCGATTACGGTTAGGTTATCCAGTCTGCCATCCAAATCTTTCAGGTATTCCACCGCCTGATAAGGATTTAAAACCGAAGAAGTAACACCCGGACGACTTTCGTTCACGCAATCGAACTTACGGTTACAATAGTTACATTGTATGTTACACTTAGGCGCTACAGGAAGATGAACACGTGCATTGGTATGCTTAGCT
>QKGU01000360.1 GCA_003250325.1 Paludibacter sp. | reverse complement strand
ATTATTTCCGGAGCTTATTTTGGAGATAAAATTTCGCCGCTTTCCGACACGACTATTCTGGCTTCCTCTATTTCCGGAACACCCTTGTTTACTCACATTCGCTACATGATGATCACGACGGTTCCGTCCATGATTATTACGTTGTTGGTTTTTACGATAGCAGGATTCTTTAATTCAAATATCTCGTCGGCTGATGTGGAAATTTATCAGCAAGCACTTAATGCTAGGTTTAATATCTCTCCGTGGCTTTTTATTGTTCCTGCGGTAACTATTTTTTTGATAGCAAAGCGTTATCCGCCTTTGGTTACGCTCTTCCTGTCAATGTTGTTGGCGGCTATTTTCGCTTTTATTTTCCAACGTGAGAATCTTTATCAGATTGCCGGTGGAACAGCAAATCTGGATGCCATAAAAGGAACTTTAATGTCTTGTTTCGGAAGTACAAAGCTCGATGCAGGAAATACCGAAATCAATAGTTTGATTGCCACTCGCGGAATGCAGGGAATGCTTTATACTGTTTGGCTGATTATTTGCGCGACCTGCTTCGGGGCGGCAATGTCGGCTACGCGAATGATTGAAAGCATAACAAATTACCTGGTTCGTTATATCAGAAACACAGCAAGTCTTGTAGGATCTACAGTTCTTTCTGGCTTATTTGTCAATATCACAATGGCCGATCAGTATCTTGGTCTGATTCTTTCTGGAAATATGTTTCGGGATACTTACGAAAAACGCGGTTATGAAAGCCGGCTTTTGAGTCGGAGTATGGAAGACAGCGTTACGGTTACTTCTGTTCTGATTCCGTGGAACTCGTGCGGAATGACTCAAAGTACGGTGCTTGGCGTTGCCACATGGGCTTATCTGCCTTATTGTGTTTTCAATTACGTGAGTCCATTGATGAGTATTATTGTTGCTTCTTTGGGATACAAAATATTCAAGAAAACGCCGGAACCGATACAAGTTGATGTTGAAGATTGAATGATTCAGCATTCACTCTCAAATTTCTTTTTCCCGCCAATTCCCTTTTAGCAAGAATAGATATCCTAATACTCCAATCAGTGTCCAATAGACAAACTCTGACATCCATACTATAGCTACGGGTTGAGGAACAATGATGGCTGTGATATAAACATAGCTTATGTAGAAAAACAGCGTCACCACTTCCATGTAAAAGGCGATTTTTGTGCTTCCTGTACCGGAAACTCCACTGACAATAACACTACCCATGGCAAAAAATGCTACTGCCACCGAAACAACTCTGATGACAGGTATAGATGCCAGCATGAGTGCGTGGTCGTCGGTGTAAATGTTTGCAAAAAGTTCAGGAAATATAAATGAGAATATTATAAGTGGAGCTACCGATATTAACGCTATTAAAGTGATTTTATTAACTGTCTTTACGACCTCCGATTTTTGTCCCGCACCAATAATATTGCTCACCAAAGTGCTGGCCGTAGTTGCGAGAGCACTTGCCGGAATCATTAATAATATGTACATGCTTCGTCCGATATTGGTAACTGCCAGAGGTCGTTCTCCCATTCGTTCGATAAAAATGAAGAACAAGAACCAGGTGGAGATTGAAATAAAGAATTGAAACATAATGAATATGGATAAATTCAAAATCTGGGCAATTGTGCTTATCTCTATCTTTAGTCGTTGAAATAAACCATATTTTTTTATGTTGGTAAATGCAAATGTATGGAATATAAGATAAGCTAAAGCTGTAGCTTCTGCAATGACAGAGGCGATGGCTGCTCCAGCAATTCCAAGTTCAGGAAAGCCTAATTTGCCAAAGATCAAGACGTAATCGAGAAGAATATTTACAACTGCGGTTATAATGGATGAGGTTGTAAGAATTCTTGTATCAGTAATTCCGACATAAAGGGCTCTGAAA
>QKGU01000214.1 GCA_003250325.1 Paludibacter sp. | reverse complement strand
AAATTTCAAACTAAAAATAGAAGGCAAGAACTCAGATAATAATAGTTATACTATGCAGAGGAAAGATGGCACAACTTTCCCTGCACTAATTTACTCAAACCCTATCTTAAAAAATGGCGAATCTATTGGAATAAGAGGTATTGTTGTAGATATAACTGATCAAAAGAAATCGGAAGAACTAATCCGCGAAAGCGAGAAAAAATATCGTTTAATAACAGAAAAAATTAGCGACGTCGTTTGGATATTGGATTTAAATGGCAAAAGTCAGTTTGTATCTCAATCAATAGAAAACTTTACAGGATATACAGTTGATGAATACTTGCGACAAACAATTTTTGATAGGTTTACACCAAAATCGGCTGATATAGCCAATCGGCTACTAAAAAGCGAAATTTCAAAGTATTTAAAAAACAGAAACAGGAAATTCAACTTCCGAAAAACTCTTATCTTAGAATATAAGTGTAAAGATGGGAACGTTAAGTTTGGAGAATTACTAATTACACCTTATCTTGACGAAAACGAACAATTAATAGGAATACATGGTGTTACCAGAGATATTACAGCAAGAAAATTAACAGAGGACAAACTTCTTGAAAGTGAGGCATTATATAGAGCAATCTTAGAAGCTTCTCCTGACTTCATTATTATTACTGACCTTTACGGCAGCGTACAAATGGCCTCCCCTTCAGCAATATACAAGTATGGTTATAATGATATAACAGAAGTAATAGGAAGAAACATACTTGATTTTACCTCAAACGAGGATAAAGAGCGTATGTATGATGACTTTAAAAAAGTCACAGTAGGAGTCAGAACAGGTCCAAACGAATACAAAAGTATAACACCGAATGGAAAATGCTTTGACATAGAAGTTAAAGGCGGAATTATCCATGATATTAATGGAAATATTTCAAAATTAGTATTTAACGCTCGAGATATCACCGAGCGGAAACAAGCTCAAGAAGCGCTGGAAAAAAGCGAAGCAAAATATAGAGAGTTTGTAGAAAATTCTCCTGAAGCAATTGCTCTATATTCTGATGGAATAGTAAATTATGTAAACAAGGAATGTGTCCGCTTGATGAGAGCTACTAATAAGGAACAGCTTATCGGAGTGCCGGTTATTGAATTCATTCATCCAGATAACCGAAATGGAGTTTTTAAACGTATGAACGAAATGGATCTAACAGAAATGAATTTATCTTTTCCATTAATTGAAGAAAAATACATTCGTTTAGATGGCACCCCCATTTTTGTTGAACTTAAGGTAATGCCATTGATGGTAGATAATGTGCATTCGATCCAGCTTACAGCTCGTGATATAACTGACAGAAAGTTGGTACAAGAAGCTTTGATTGAAAGCGAAAACAGGTACAACACTTTTATCAACAATAATGTAGACATGATATTCGTAAAAGACGATCAGTTCAGGTATTTGATTGTCAATAATGCTATGGCCACATTCTATCAGAAGCCAAAGAGTGAAATTCTCTATAAAACTGATTTTGAACTGGCAAATAAAGATATCATTGCTCCATGTATTAGCTCCGATCAAAAGGCACTTACGTCAACTGCAGCTTTCATTACCGAAGAAATTATTGGCGATAAAATATACGAAACAATAAAGTTCCCAATGCTACTAAAAAATAATCAAAAGGGGATTGGTGGAATAATGAGAGATATCACAAAACGAAAAAATTCAGAGAAAGCGTTGGAAAATAGCCAAAAAGAGCTGCAAACGATCTACGATCATGCACCGGTAATGATGTGTCTTGTGGATGAAAACAGAAAAATAATGTTTGCAAATGATGCATTCAGCTCTTTAATAACCGATAAAAATGAACTCCTGAATGACAAACAAATCGGTAATGTTGTAAATTGTGTAAATGCGAAAGAGAGTGGTTGCGGCTTAGGCGAAAAATGTAGAAATTGTAATTTAAGAGTAGCTATTAATGACACTTTTAAAACCGGAAAGGGACATAGAAACATTGACTATGTAAGATATGATGGCAAAGTAGAAATCTCTTTATTAGGCTCAACAGCAATCATAAATCATAACAATCAAAAGAATCTCCTGCTCTGTTTGAACGATATTAGTGACAGAAAAATCGCTGAAGATGCTTTGCAAAAAAGCGAAATGTTGTTAAGAACTTTTATAGACAATTCTCCTTTCGAAATATGGGCAAGAGACAATGAAAGTATCGGTATTTTGGAAAATAAAAAATTTATTGACCATTATGGTTCGATTATTGGCCTAACGCCCGAAAACGATACCCGTATTGATATGAAAACGGCACAATCGTGGAATAAAATTAATGATAGAGTTTTTGCAGGCGAAACTGTAGATGAAGAATATGAATTTATTGTCGACAATGAAAAAAGACTCTATCAACAAATTATTTTCCCGATAAAAAACATATCAAAAATAATAGGTATTGCTGGTTTTAATATTGATATAACCGAACGTAAAAATGCAGAAAAGGCTTTGAACGAGTCGCAAGAAATGTTGAAAAAATTTGCGGCCCATTTACAAAATATTCGTGAAGAGGAAAGAGTCTTGCTTGCTCGGGAAATTCACGACGAACTTGGACAAATATTAGTTGCCGTTAAGATTGATATGGGAATATTAAAAAATGAAATGTCCAAAAAATCGGATAATGATCATTCTCAGGAAGTCCTGAAAAAGTTCGATGATTTGGTGGCACTAGTCGATAAAACAATCAAAACTGCCAGAAAGATAATGACTGATTTACGTCCTGAAGTGCTCGAATTGTTAGGTTTCTCTGAAGCGGTTAAACTGCATGCTAAAAATTTCGAAGACAGATTTAAGGTCATTTGCAAATTTGACAATTCCGTTCCAAATTACAAATTCACGTCGCAACAATCTATTGCACTATTCAGAATTATTCAGGAAGCACTTAACAACGTTGCTAAACACGCAAGAGCTACAGAAGTACGAATTAACATCTATGAATTAAACAATTATTTAATTTTAGAAATTAAGGACAATGGAATTGGATTCGATCAAAACAACAAGAAAAATTTTGAATCGTATGGTATAATAGGAATGAAAGAACGTGTTTTTCTTCTCGACGGAGAACTAAGCATTTCGAGCAAAAAAGATCGGGGCACCAAAATCCAAATAAAATTACCTCCCAACACTAAAAAATTGGTTGGCTAAAATTATTTAGGATAATTATACAAAGATTTATTAATGTCTTAATACATATAAAAAAATTACTAATCAAGACCAAAATTAAATATTTTTTACTATATTTGAGACTGTTTCTTTTGAAGTATTTATCAATTATTCTCATCGTAAAAAAACAATGAAATTAATCATTTATATTATTTATATATAACACTTTGCAACAGAAACAAAGTGCATTTTAAAATTAATTGAAACAATCAAGATAAATACATTTATATTTTCGGAAATGTAGAACTAATGGCGCATTCAGACAACATTGACATACATTTCTGCTTAAGATAAGAAAACAAGCAATAGATACAAAAAATAAGTACAAAAACATTAATTTATAGTTAAAATTGAATTTTAATATTTAAAGAAATGTCAGAACGTACAAATTAAAAAATCACTCAAGAAAAAACTCAAAAATATAGAAATTTGGATTCAAATTTTAATAGTACCATTATGATCAAAGTATTTATTGTAGACGACCATGAAATTATTCGTGAAGGATTAAAAAAAATCTTGAAAGAAGAAGCAGACTTAAAAGTTGTGGGTGAAGCCCAAGATGGAGATGAGGCGTTGGCTAAAATTGAAGATGTCGATTGTGACATTATACTTTTGGACATGAACATGCCCGGCAGAAATGGTTTGGATTTATTGGGAGATATCAAAAATTTGAGACCAAAAGTACATATTTTAGTCTTAAGTATACACCCAGAAGATAAGTTTGCACTTCGCACCTTAAAAGCAGGGGCTTCAGGGTATCTCTGCAAAGATACTGCTTTAGAAGAGTTAGTTATTGCAATCAGAAAAATTCATACTAAAGGCAGATATTTAAGCACTACCTTAGCAGAACAACTTGCATTTGATTTTATGCCTGAGAAAGATCAACTTCCTCACGAAACACTTTCTAATCGTGAACAGGAAATTATGATTATGCTGGCTTCAGGCAAGAAAGTAAAAGAAATAGCCAAGGACTTACAACTTAGCATAAGCACAGTATTTACATACAGGGTAAGAATCTTCGAAAAATTAAAACTCAGAAGCAACGTTGAACTAACACACTACGCTATAATTAATAAATTAGTAGATTAACTACACTTTTTCTATCTAAACAACAGTTATACTCTTGTATTTATTACAATTTTAAAATTTTCAAAAAATCTTATCGTATAAATTACTATTTATGTAGCAATTTGTTGTTAATCTCAGGATTATTAGTATCTTTGCCACAGATTTCAACTATCTGATTCCGAGGTTTAGATCTCAAAGAAATTATGACAAAATGTTATATTTCTAATGTCACTATGATCCATCTTAACATGACAATAAATTACAATCAAATAAACTTATCGCACTTTAAGATTTGTGACAAGCTTTTTCATGTTAAAAAATCAACAAAAACAAGCAGTAAATACCTTTTTTGCAAACATTTACTCATCATTATTACTGCTTTTGCAATTTCTCAATTTAGCTTCTCCCAAACTCAGACGTTCACTACATCTGGTTCATTTTCCTTTCCTGCGGGTGTAACTGCCGTAAAAGTTGAATGTTGGGGTGCTGGAGGATCCGGTGGTGGCAACACAGCTAATAAAAGTCTAGGCGGAGGCGGAGGTGCGGGCGGCTCGTACGCATCAAGCATAATTACTGTAACTTCAGGAAATTCCTATACAGTAACTGTGGGAGGAGTGACAAGTGGTACTACAGGGAGTGGCTCAAAAGGGCAACCTTCATGGTTTGGCTCTACATCAACAATATACGCTGAAGGTGGAAATGGAGGAGCTGCCCCAAACAAAGGAACAGTGGCAGGAGGATCAGGCTCTGTATCAGCATCAATTGGAACAACAACATACGCCGGAGGTAATGGTGCTTCAGGAACTACATCTCTTGGAGGAGCTGGTGGAGGTGGTGCAGGCTCTAATGGAGCTGGTGGAAATGCTAGTGGAACCACCGCAGGAACAGGAACTACTGTTGGAGGTGGTAATGGGGGAACAGGAAGGAAATCAAATGGAGACGGTAATGCCGGGTCAATTTATGGAGGCGGTGGAGCCGGGGCTTTTATTTCAAATAATACTAATTATGTAGGAGGAAATGGTGCCGCAGGACGAATCATCGTCTCTTGGATAACAGTTTCGGGCACATCAACAGAAACCTGCATTGGCAGAAATACAGGAACTATTACTGTAAATGTCAACGGAGGTACTTCTCCGTATACATATAGTTTAAATGGAGGGACAGCCCAATCTAGCAATGTGTTCGGCAGTTTAGCAGCAGGAAGCTATACGATTGTAGCAACAGACAACCAAGGACTTAAAGCTACTACAACAATTACCGTAAGCTCTCCGTCAGCATCAACCGACGATCAGAACCTAACCGGAACTGATTCATGGGTTGGTCATGTTTACGATGGTATCAACTTTGACACCTATTATGGAAGTTACAGTGAGACAGAATTAATTAATCAAGATTTTGGTGGAAGTACAAATTGTTTTTCCATAACATCAAATTCAACTACCCGTTCTATTTACACCGAAACTTTCTCGGTTCGTTACAGAATGAACTCTACCCGAAAGGGACTATATGTAGTCGATTTAGGATCAGACGATGGCAGTCGTTTAATTGTTGACGGAACAACTGTTTACAACAGCTGGGCAGATCAAGGCTATACAGCAAGGACAAATGTATTAGTAGGTTTAACAGGAAGCAGTTCTCTTGTGTACGAGTTTTACGAAAACGGAGGAGCCAATCAGATAGTTTTCGAAAACAGAGTACAACTTATTGCAAACACTTTAACCACAAACACAAGTCAAAGTATAAACCTAAATTCAACAGGTTCAGCTATTAGTGGCGATGTATTCGGAACATTGCCTACTGGGATTTCGTTGAGCGGAACAGGTTACCAATGGACATACAGCACCACCCCTTCAGGAACGAGAACTGCAATATCAGGAGCAACTGGTGCAACTTACACTCCCAATTCTTCAACAGCACCATTCAATACACCCGGTACATATTACCTATTCAGAAATACTGTTTTAAGCAGTACAAATAATGTTTCACCTAATCCATATGTCGCAACAAACGAATCAAATTATGCGACATTAATAGTTAACACTCCTACAATAACTACTTCTGTTTCCGCTTTAACCGGATTTAATTATATCGTTGGCAACGGACCGTCGGCTCAACAAGCATTCACAGTAAGCGGAAGTTACTTAGCTTCTAATATAACGGTTACTCCCAGTACAAACTACGAAATATCAACTACTTCGGGAAGCGGATTTCAATCGACTGCGATCACTTTAACGCAAAGTGGAGGAAACGTTGCCACAACCACAATTTACGTCCGACTGAAAGCGGGATTGTCGGTAGGAAGTTATAATTCAGGAAATATTGCATTTACAGCGACAAGCGCAACAACGAAAAACGTAACCTGCACCGGAATAGTGAATAAACCTACGATAACCACATCCATTTCCTCATTAAGCGAATTTAGCTATCCGGTGGGATACGGGCCATCAGCAACTCAATCTTTCACGGTGAGCGGATCAAATTTACTTGGCAACATAACACTGACACCATCCACAAATTTTGAAATATCTACAACGAACTCCCCTGCATTTGTGTCCAGTAGCTTAATTACCCTTCCTGTAGTATCTGGAAGTGTTGCTCCAACAACAATATATGTCAGGATGAAAGCCGGCTTGTCTACCGGGAGCTACTCTAATGACTCTATTGCAGCTGTTTCATCTGGCGCTACAACTAAAAAAGTTAGTTGTAGCGGTTCTGTTGTAACAGCTCCTGTATTGACCACAAGTGCAATTTCCAGCACATTTTCTTACGTTTTTGGCTATGGTCCGTCAACAGAAAGCACTTTTACAGTAAGAGGAAAGTATTTAACTGGCAGCATTATAGTAACTCCTCCAACAGATTACGAAATATCAACAACCTCAGGTTCGGGGTTTGTATCCACTTCGCTTACGCTTACTCAAATTAGCGATAGCGTACCTACCACAACAATATATGCTCGTTTAAAAAGCGGTCTGGGAGTCGGAACTTATGCAGAAAACGCAGTAGTATCAACAACAAACGCCACCTCCAAAAATATAGCATTATCAGGGACAATAACAGCTTCAGCCACCATTTATAATCCAACTTCATTCTTGTCAGGATTTTTATATAGCTTCGGAAACGGACCCTCAGGAATACAATCTTT
>QKGU01000203.1 GCA_003250325.1 Paludibacter sp. | reverse complement strand
ATCAGCAAATTCTTCGTCTTTCAGTTCATGAACAGCTTCGTTTAATATCTTTTGATACGTTTCATAACCCAAATCGGCAATAAATCCACTTTGTTCTGCTCCTAGCATATTTCCGGCACCGCGTATATCCAAGTCCTGCATGGCGATATTGAACCCACTGCCCAACTCGGCAAATGTTTCCAAAGCCTGCAAGCGCCGACGTGCATCAACGGTCAATAAACTCATTTCAGGAGCCAGCAAATAACAGAAAGCTTTGCGGTTACTTCGTCCAACGCGACCACGTAACTGATGCAAATCGCTCAATCCAAAATTATGCGCACTATTGATAATAATCGTATTTGCGTTAGAAATATCGATACCCGATTCGATAATGGTAGTTGCAACCAACACATCATATTCATAATCGATAAAATCGATAATCACTTCTTCTAGCTTATCGGCAGCCATTTGTCCATGACCAACGGCTACGCGACAACCGGGAATCAACCGTTTGATCATCGATTCGATATTGTAAATATTCTGGATGCGATTATTCACAAAAAAAACCTGACCATTTCGATTCATTTCCAATTGAATAGCTTCGCGAATAACATCTTCGTCGTATTGGTGAATCTCTGTCTGTACCGGATATCGGTTAGGTGGTGGCGTGTTGATAATCGACAAATCGCGCGCTCCCATCAATGAGAACTGAAGCGTTCGTGGAATGGGTGTAGCCGTCATAGTCAGCGTGTCGACGTTCACTTTCATTTCCTTCAGCTTTTCTTTCACCGATACCCCGAACTTTTGTTCCTCGTCAATAATCAGAAGTCCCAGATCCTTAAATTTCACACTTTTACCCACGAGTTTATGAGTGCCGATAATGATATCGATTTCGCCTTTGGTTAAGCGTTCCATCACTTCTTTCGATTGTGCTGTTGTGCGGGCACGACTAAGATATTCAACCGTTACCGGGAAATCTTTGAAACGTTCTTTGAATGAGTTATAGTGTTGCAATGCAAGAACGGTCGTGGGAACAAGCACCGCCACTTGTTTGCTATCAGTTGCTGCTTTGAAAGCCGCACGCATAGCTATTTCCGTTTTTCCAAACCCAACATCACCGCAAACAAGCCGATCCATTGGAAGAACCGATTCCATATCCTTTTTCACGTCTATTGTTGCTTTCACCTGGTCGGGAGTATCTTCGTAAATAAACGAAGCTTCCAGTTCCTGCTGCAAATAACTATCCGGGGAGTATTGAAATCCCTGTTCTGCTTTACGTTTGGCATATAATTTAATCAGTTCGCGGGCAATGTCTTTTACCTTGGATTTGGTTCGCTCTTTCAAACGCTCCCATGCCCCCGAACCAAGTTTGTTTATGCGAGGTGCTTCGCCTTCTTTTCCCTTGTATTTTGAAATGCGGTGCAACGAATGGATACTTACAAAAATAATGTCATCATCTTTGTAAATAAGCTTCACCATTTCCTGCATTTTGCCGTTGACGTTGGTTTTTACCAATCCGCCAAAAGTGCCGACTCCGTGATCGACATGCACCATAAAATCACCCACCTGAAACTGGTTAAGCTCCTTTAAGGTCATTACCACTTTGCCTAGGCGTGTTTTATCAGTTTTTAGCTGGAACTTGTGGAAACGATCAAAAATCTGATGGTCGGTATAACACAACAAGGATAAGTCGTGATCGATAAACCCTTCGTGCAATGTATTCTTAATAGGTTGAAACACTATTTCGTCGCCTCTATCTGCAAAAATAGCCGCGATACGATCGGTTTGCTTATCGCTCAGGATATAAATTTTATATGCTTCGTTTTGCTTTTGCTTCAAATTATCGGCAACCAAATCGAAGTTTTTATGAAAGATGGGCTGAGGCGAAGTATTAAACTCAACAACTGTTTTTGGTTTGAAGTAAGCTTTATCACTCCACTCCATTTTCCTGAATTTTTCTGCATTTTTGATAAATTCATCACCTGTTATCAGCGAATTATGCAGATGAGGTGATTTATGTTCGTGTTCATTCAGCCTCACCAGTGCTTCATCGTACAACTGGTTTATTCGTTCACGAACATAGGCAACATTCGTAAAGCCAAGCAAGCTATTCGCAGGTATAAAATCGAAGAACGAAACATGATTTGATTTATTATCAAGCTGTAAATCAGGAACAATTATAATTTCAGTCTTTTTTTCTTTCGACAACTGAGTTTCAATATCAAAAATACGGATGGATTCAATCTCATCCCCAAAAAAGTCGCAACGATAAGGCAATTCGTTGGCAAACGAAAAGATATCAACAATGCTACCTCTGACTGAATATTGTCCCGGTTCGTACACAAAATCAACCCTATCGAAATGATATTCATTAAGCACTTCCACCACAAAATCGATACCGAGGCTCTCTCCTACTTTCATCTTCAGCATGTTGCTTTTCATAGTTGCCGAGGAAACCACCTTTTGCATTAATGATTCGGGGTACGTAACCACTACACAAGGATTAGAAGAATTAGCCAGCCTGTTCATAACTTCCGTTCTCAGAATTTCGTTAGAAGTATCGAGTTGCGAAAGTTTGATTGCTTTTTTGAAAGAAGAGGGAAAATAATAAACATCTTCCAACGGAATCATTTGCTTTAGATCGTTGTAAAGATAAGCTGCCTCATCGGCATCATTCATTACCAACAACTGTGTATGAGGCTGCTGATTGAATAATGACGCGGTAACAAGAGAAGTTGAAGATCCGCTCAAACCAGAAATTTTCAGATTCTGCTCGAGTGAATT
>QKGU01000152.1 GCA_003250325.1 Paludibacter sp. | reverse complement strand
GGTAGTGGTATTATCCAACAACGATGGTTGCGTTATTGCACGCTCGGCTGAAGCTAAAGCGCTTGGCATTCCGATGGGCGAACCTGCCTACAAATTAAAAGAGCTGATCGAGAAAAATCAGGTACACGTTTTTTCATCGAATTACACTTTATACGGCGATATGTCGGGACGTGTGATGTCTATTATTTCGGGCTTTGTACCTGATATGGAGATTTACTCTATCGACGAGGCTTTTTTACATTTCGATGGATTCAAAAATATTGATCTTAAAACATACGGAGAGAGAATAGTAAACTGCGTTACCCGCGGAACTGGGATTCCCGTAAGTTTGGGCATTGCTCCTACTAAAACCTTAGCCAAAGCAGCTAATCGTTTTGCAAAAAAATATGCTGATTACAAAGGAGTTTGTATAATCGACACCGATGAAAAACGGGAGAAAGCACTGAAACTACTCCGAATTGAAGATGTTTGGGGCATAGGACGACAACTCACAAAGAAATTACAATATTATAGCATTAGTACAGCATGGGATTTCACTCAACGTTCCAAAAGCTGGATCAGACATACTCTTGGAGTAAACGGCGAACGAACCTGGCTGGAACTTCGCGGAACATCCTGCATTGAGATTGATCGGTCGGTAACACGCAAAACAATTTGTACATCTAGAAGTTTTGGCGAACGACTCACACAATTGACGCCTATAAATGAAGCCGTTGCTAACTTTGCTGCTTCGTGTGCCGAAAAACTTCGCCGGCAAAAATCGCTTGCAACCGTTATCACTGTTTTTCTGCATACAAACCCTTTTGCCGAAAATACACCGCAATACAGTAATCAGGTTGTTATAAAATTGCCTGTACCTACCAACGATACTTCGGAGCTGATTCGTTATGCTACCGATGGACTGAAATCAATCTATGCGGAAGGTTATCGGTTCAAAAAAGCAGGAGTTGTTGTTAGCGAAATTGTACCGGAACGACCGTTACAAGCCAACATGTTCGATACGCGCAACAGAGAAAAATTCAAGAAAGTTATGTCGGTAATGGACAAATTGAATGCTTCGTATGGGCGACAGAAAGTGAAAATTGCAGCACAGGGCTTCGATCGAAGCTGGAAACTGAAGAACGAAAAACTGTCTCCGTGTTACACGACCAACTTAAAAGATATTCTGAATATAAATCTGTAGAGTTCCTCTTTAATACATTCGGAAAGTCGAATGAGATTTATTCGGCATTCTCAAACCCCAACCTGTAATCGCAACCGTTTTTCCATTCGCTGCAACCATAAGCAAAATGTCCTTTCAGGATTTTTCCTTTTCCGCATTTGGGGCAAATTGTTCCTTCTATCGATGACTTTGCTTTAAGCGAGGCTGGTGATGCATGAGTTTCACCTGGTCGACGGTTGTCGCTTTTCACATTAAAAACAATTTCTGAAATCATCGTCTTCATTTCTTCCAGAAAAACTTTGGCTTCGTATTCTCCTTTTTCGATCTGGCGAAGTTTTCTTTCCCAAAGTCCGGTAAGCTCGGCCGATTTCAACAAATCTTCCTGAATAATGCCAATCAACTCAATTCCGGTATTTGTAGCCACCAAATTCTTTTTCTCACGCCGGATATAATCACGTTTAAAAAGCGTTTCTATTATTGCGGCACGTGTAGAAGGACGACCAATTCCATTTTCTTTCAGGGCATCCCGTAATTCATCGTTATCCACCAGCTTTCCTGCCGTTTCCATAGCACGCAATAAAGTCGCTTCGGTATAAGGTTTTGGTGGAGAAGTCCATTTCTCAGCCAAGGTAGGCTCGTGCGGGCCACTCTCTCCTTTCACGAAAGCCGGCAATGTTTTATCTTCGTCGTCCTCATTTTCCTTTTCGTCGGTAGCTTTGGCAAAAACTGTTCGCCAACCCGGATCGAGAATTTGTTTTCC
>QKGU01000379.1 GCA_003250325.1 Paludibacter sp. | reverse complement strand
GATTGTTCCTTCGTCAGTACGAATTGCGCAGTCATTAGGCATTAGTCAATCAATCATTGGATTAACCATTGTTGCATTGGGTACTTCATTGCCCGAACTTGCCACTTCTGTTGTAGCCGCATTCAAGAAAAATTCAGATATTGCATTAGGTAACGTTGTTGGATCTAACATATTCAACGTTTTTTTAGTATTAGGAATTAGTGCTTTCTTACGCCCGCTTCCGGCTTATAATGGAATGATCATCGACACGCTTATGGCCGGGCTTGGTAGCTTGTTAATCATTTTATTTGTTTACTCGAACAAACAAACTTCGATTAAAAGATGGCACGGTGGATTGTTAGTTATTTTGTATATTATTTATATTTATATAGTTATATCCAAGTTCTAAAAATGAATTTATTTGATGTTTATCCGTTATTCGATATCGAAATAGCCAAAGGAATTGGTTGCAGGACTTACGACAAACAAGGGATTGAATATCTCGATTTGTATGGCGGACACGCTGTTATTTCCATCGGACATTCGCACCCTTACTATGTTCAGAAACTTACTCACCAGTTGGAAAATCTTGTATTTTATTCAAACTCGGTAGTAAATAAACTGCAGGTTGAATTAGCTGATAAATTAGGAAAAGCTTCGGGCTACGAAGACTACTCGTTGTTTTTGGCTAATTCAGGGGCAGAAGCCAACGAAAATGCATTGAAATTAGCTTCGTTTCACAACGGAAGAAGAAAAGTAATTGCTTTCAATAAAAGCTTTCATGGACGAACATCAGCTGCCGTGCGCGTAACAAATAATCCAAAAATTGTTGCTCCGATTAACGAAGGTTTCGATGTTGAGTTTTATGGAAAAATAACGATGTTTGTGCCGTTATTATTGAAGGAATTCAGGGCGTTGGCGGAATACGAATCCCAACAACTAATTTTCTTCAGGCTTTGAGTGCTGAATGTAAAGCAACCGGAACAATTCTGATTCTCGACGAAGTTCAATCAGGTTTCGGACGTAGCGGTAAATTCTTTGCTCATCAATATGCGAATATTCGCCCGGACATGATTACCGTTGCCAAAGGGATGGGAAATGGATTTCCAGTTGGAGGTGTACTCATCAGCCCTATTTTCAAAGCTTCGCACGGATTGTTAGGTACAACTTTCGGAGGCAGCCATCTGGCTTGTACAGCAGCTATCGCCGTATTGGATATTCTGAAAGCAGAACATTTGATTGAAAATGCTCAAAAGATTGGCGATTATTTATTGGATGAACTAAAGAAAATACCACAAATAAAAGATGTTCGTGGATTGGGATTGATGATCGGAATGGAATTCGAAAAACCTGTTGGCGAAATAAGAAAACAATTGTTGTTCGAAAAGAAGATCTTCACAGGAGCGAGCGGCACCAATATCATCCGTTTATTGCCACCATTGTGCATGACCAAAAACGATGCTGATATCTTTTTGTCAAGCCTGAAAGATATTTTGAATAACATTCCGGCTTAAGCTTCTAACAAAATTAAAAAAACGATATTCTGATTTATTCATCGTTAACTTCTTTTAGATGAGTAATCAGAATATCGTTTTAACTGTATCATAGAGATATAACTACTGGGATCGCTTTCCTTTAACAATTAAGTTGTTTCAGACTAAAGTGTTTCTAATCCTAATTTCTGCTAAGGAACCGGCAATATTCTTTTATTGCATCTTCAATCGGTGTAAATTCAAATTTAATCGCTTTTCTTATTTTCTTATTTGAAAAGAGCTCCAGATGTGCTGCCGAACGGGCAGTACCACGATCGATTAGAGGTGAAAAGTGAAATATCTTTCCCAATAATTCTAATAGAAATCCAACAACAATAAGAAATTTCTTTCCAATGCAAATTTTCGGGCGTATTTTTCCAAAACCGTCCGCCATCCAACTCAGAATTTCGCCACTCGAACAATTTTCTCCCACCAAAATAAATCTTTCGCCAGATATTGAAGAATTTGTCAGTTGAATCATTGCTCTAACCACATCTCTGACATCAACATATCCGCTTCCTCCGTTTGTGTAAAACAACAACCCTTTCTTCATTTGAGCAAAAAGTTGGGAACTTCCTGTATTCGTTCCCGATATTCCCAGAATAACGCCCGGATTAACAATTACACCATTCAGTCCTTTTTCAATTCCTTTCCACACTTCCTGCTCCGAATAAAACTTACTTCGCGAATAGAGCGAACGGTTCGGGTTATCTTCCCAAACTGAGGTTTCATCAATCTCTGCTTTTTCAATACTTTTTCCACAAGCCGCAATGGAACTTACGAAGCAGAATTTCTGGACGTTATTTTCCAATGCTGCTTTTACTATATTTCGGGTTCCGAGAACATTTGTGTCACTCATGACGTCGGCATTACTTCCGAGCGAGACCACTGCAGCACAATGATATACAATATCAATTCCCTGTAAAGCGCGGGCTATAGAGCTTTCATCCAGCACATCGGCAAGTCTCCAATCGATTCGGTTCAAATAATCGTCGGGAGTAGAAGTATAAAAACTGAAAATAGTTCTTAGAGGTTCCAGTTTACTTGTTTCGCGACGGATGGCAAAAATCCGTTCGTTTTCCTGTAACAAATGCCAGAGTAAATTTCCTCCCACCAATCCTGTAGCTCCCGTTACCAATATCATTTTCAGTCTATTTTTTAAAATTATGCTCAAAAATACGGAAAGAAAACCGTATTTTTGCATTCAAATTCAGTTAATACAGGGATAATTTGACAGAAAATAAAATAAAAACCGTTTGCGTGTA
>QKGU01000059.1 GCA_003250325.1 Paludibacter sp. | reverse complement strand
ATTTCTTCTTCGATCATTTCAACAATCGGCTTCTTGAAACCATCAAGCGTTTTCAGGAATACATCGAAAAGGAATTCTGTGTCAGTTGGACCTGAAGATGCTTCAGGGTGGAACTGAGCCGAGAACCAAGGCATAGTTTTGTGACGAATACCCTCGTTGGTATTGTCGTTCATATTTACAAAAAGAGGTTCCCAATCGGCACTCAACGTTTTATTATCAACCGCAAAACCGTGGTTCTGTGAGGTAATAAATGCTCTTTGAGTTCCGGCCAACTGTACCGGCTGATTGTGACTACGGTGACCGTATTTCAGTTTATAAGTTTTTGCTCCACCCGCTACAGATAGTAACTGATTACCCATACAGATACCAAAAATTGGTTTCTTGGTTTCCATATAAGTCTGGATATTTTTTACGGTACTAGTTGCATAAGAAGGGTCACCAGGACCATTCGAAATAAATAATCCGTCAAATTCCAATTGATTGAAGTCGTAATCCCAGGGAACACGAATCACCGTTGTGTCGCGTTTCAAAAGACAACGGATAATATTGTGTTTCACACCACAGTCCACCAAAACTACTTTTTTCGAACCTTCGCCGTAAGTAATCACTTCGTCGCAGCTTACTTTAGCAATTTGGTTTTCATCATCAGGGTTGATAAACTCGATGTCTTCACCATCAGGGAAAACTAGTTTACCTTTCATGGTTCCTTTCTCGCGAACCAATTTTGTCAACTCACGCGTGTCTACTCCAAAAATTCCGGGAACTTCGTTTTCTTTCAACCAGTCGCTTAAACTTTTTACAGCATTCCAGTGACTGTATTCAAAAGAAAAATCGGAAATAATCAGTGCTGTTACCTGAATTTTTTCCGATTCATAAAAAGTAGAAAGTCCGTTTTGGAAAGTGTCATTCGGAACACCATAATTACCAACCAACGGAAAAGTTATCGCCAACAACTGTCCCGCATAAGATGGGTCGGTTAAGCTTTCGGGATATCCGACCATTGCCGTATTAAAAACTACTTCGCCGGCCACCGCTTTTTCATAACCAAAGGATTTACCTTCGAAAACGGTACCGTCTTCCAAAACTAAATGAAAGGGCTTGTACTTCTGCATAAAAATATTATAGATTTTCTAATTTCGTCTAAAACTTTTGACGCCCGCTATCGAACGTCCAAATTTTTGCAAAAGTACTGCTTTTTATTGTTTCGTGCAACTTAATATTTTCGTTTTATGATATATTTAACCCTATTTATCGAAATTGATTTCAAAATGGTATTTTAAGATTAAAAACCGAATAAAAGCAGAATAATTATCGACTAATCAGAATAATTAAACAAAGAACTCATTAAACTATTGACAATTATTTTTATTTATAAGCAAATCTTCAATCAGGCATTCCTTAATTTCTCAATATCGAACTTTTTCATTTGCATATAAGCATTTGTCACTCGTCCGGCTCTCGAAGGATCACTCATTAGTTCTGATAAAATTGTCGGAACAACCTGCCACGACACTCCGAATTTATCTTTCAGCCAACCACATTGAACTTCTTTCCCTCCTTCAGTCAGTTTTTCCCAGTAATAATCAATTTCGTCCTGATTATCGCAAAAAATCTGAAACGAAACAGCTTCATTAATTTTAAAAACAGGCCCGCCATTTAACGCTACAAAATCCTGTCCGTTAATCGTAAAAGCCACCGTCATAGCGGTACCTTCTTCCTGACCGTGAAATTCATATCCTTCTGTTCCATATCGGCTAATTGCACCCAACTTCGAATTTTTAAATATCGAAGTATAAAAACGTGCTGCATCTTCGGCCTGATTGTCAAACCAAAGACAAGGTGTTATTTGATGATTCATATCAGGCTTTATTAAACCGAGATTCGGTATATTTTTTAAAATTATCCAATATTGCCTGCCAGCCCTGCCGTTGAAGATCAATCGTATTTTCTTTTTCGGCTTCGAAAGTTTCGGTTATTTTCGTAGAAATCCCGTCCAATGAGAAAGCCACGCTTACTTTCCGATCGTCTCCAAGTGTATTTTCGATTAATTCATGAAAAATTATTTTATCGTGAAAACCCCAAAAGTCGAAACCAAAACTTCCATCTTTCGCTTCCATTCTGTAATTAAATTTTCCACCTTCAATCATATTATTTTCCGCTTTTGGGGTATGCCAATCGGACGAAGCGTTATTCCAATGAATAATGTGTTCGGGTAAAGTCCAGCATTTCCAAACAAAATCAACCGGTGCATGTACCTCAACCTGCACCGTTATATCAATTTTCTCATCAAATTTCATAATCCGCCTCTTTTGCTGAACAATTAAACATCCACTTAATTCCAAATTTATCGGAACAACTTCCATAGAAATCGCCCCAGAACATTTCCTGAAGTTCCTGTTCCACCTGACCGCCTTCCGAGAGGGCTGCAAAAAGTCTGCGGGTTTCGTCTCTTGTGTCGGGTTGCAGATTAATGTACATATTGTTACCTATATTAACTGTAAAACCCATCGATGCAGGCGCATCCGAACCCATTAATTTGAAACCACCAAGAATCGGCAATGAAACGTGCATCACCAGATTTTTTTCAGCTTCAGGAAGTGGAGGCATATTATCAGAAGGAGGCACATCTTTGAAACGCATAATGCCATTACCCTCAAATTCACCACCGAATACCGATTTATAGAAGAGAAAAGCTTCTTCCGTTTTGTCCGGAAAATTCAGGTATAAAGTTACACTTGCCATAATCACATATTTTTTTTATTGGTTTGAATAATTATAACAAGAAGAGAATAATTATGTTTTTTTCGGTGAATTAAAAAAGGTTAGAAGGTAAAATAAGTCAACTAAATATTTATTCGGTTTATCATCAAAAATTCTACGATTTTATTACTTTTGTTTTAGTATTTAAGAATCGGTATAACCATAAGTCTGTCTATGAATTCCTCCAGCATAAAAAAACTGTATTTTAAAGATACGTCGTTTGCAAACTTAATGCGCCATCGCATTTATAACGTATTATTGTATGCGAGCAAATACGATGCTTTTGTTTTAGAGGAGGATGGACGTATCGATGAACAAATCTTCAATGAATACACTTCATTAAACCTTCGCTATCCGCCACGTTTTATTTTGGTATCCAACGAAGAAGAGGCCAATACCCAGCTGACCGAACATCAGTTTGACTTGATTATATCGATGCCCAGTGGGGACAGCATCAATCCTTTCGAATGGGCAAAGAGTGTAAAAAAGCAATTTCCCGATATTCCGATTGTTGTCCTGACTCCTTTTTCGAATTCGGTTTCACTTAGAATTGCCAATGAGGATTTAAGCGCTATCGACTATGTTTTCAGTTGGTTAGGGAATTCGGATATTCTGCTTGCGATTATAAAATTGATCGAAGACAAAATGAACCTCGACGAGGATGTAAGTTCTGTTGGCGTTCAGGTGATTTTGTTTGTCGAAGATTCTATCCGCTGGTATTCATCCATTGTTCCGCATTTATACAAATTCGTATTCAAACAATCGCGATCCTTTATGGTCGAAGCATTGAACGAACACGAACAAATGCTCCGAATGAGAGGTCGACCGAAAATTGTTTTAGCACGCTCCTACGAAGAAGCTATAAAGATATACGAACAGTATAAACACAATATGCTGGGCGTAATAACCGACGTAAGTTACATTCAAAACGGACGCAAAAATAAAGAAGCGGGCATAAACCTTTGCCGGGAAATTCGCAAATTCGACAAACATATTCCACTCATCATTCAATCGTCGGACGACGGGAATAAAACTGCTGCCGATGAGGTAAAAGCCGCCTTCCTGAGTAAAAATTCTAAAACTTTACTTCTTGAATTGCGCGAGCGAATCACGCAAAACTTCGGATTTGGCGATTTCATTTTTATAAATCCAACGACAGGCGAAGAAGAGGCGCGTGTTCATAATCTGAAACAGTTACAGGAGATTCTTTTCAAAATTAGCGACGAATCGTTCTACTACCATGTTTCGAGAAATAATATTTCGCGTTGGTTATACTCCCGCGCCATGTTTCCTTTAGCTGAATTTTTGAAAAATATCAGCGTCGAAAGTGAGGTAACAAGGGATTTAATGAAGGCAAGACAGATTATTTTCGATGCTATTGTTCAATACCGAAAAGTAAAAAACAGAGGGGTTGTAGCTATTTTTGAACGCGAAAGATTCGATCAATATTCCAATTTTGCCCGTATCGGAGAAGGATCTCTTGGCGGAAAAGGGCGTGGTCTGGCATTTATCGACGCCATGATTAAAGAAAATGAAGCATTTGAAAAATTTGAAAACACTCAAATATCCATTCCGAAAACGGTAGTTTTGTGTACCGATAATTTTTCGGAATTCATGGAGTTGAATCAACTTTATCCTGTTGCCCTCTCCAACGCGAGCGACGAAGAAATTCTGAGTCATTTCCTGAAAGCCAGAATTCCTCATCATTTAATCGCCGATTTACACGCTTTTTTAGGAGCGATCAGTTCGCCAATTGCCATCCGATCATCCAGTTTGCTCGAAGATTCGCATTACCAACCTTTTGCAGGAATCTACAAAACCTACATGGTTCCGTACAAAAAAGAAAGCCGGACACATATGCTCGAAATGGTTACCGAAGCGATAAAAGCCGTTTATGCATCTGTCTTTTTTCATGATAGCAAAACCTATATGACCGCCACCAACAATGTAATTGATGAAGAAAAAATGGCGATCGTCCTTCAGGAAATTTGCGGTAGTGCTTATGACAACCGGTTCTATCCATCTTTTTCCGGTGTTGCCCGCTCGCTCAATTATTATCCTATCGGTTCCGAAAAACCGGAAGAAGGAATTGTAAACATTGCCATGGGACTCGGTAAATACATAATGGATGGCGGTACCAGTTTGCGTTTTTCTCCGGCATATCCTCAGAACGTGCTGCAAACCAGCACGCGAGACATGGCTATGCACGAAACTCAGACATATTTCAATGCGCTGGATTTAAGCAAAATACAATTCATCCCGCAGATCGACGATGGGTTTAATCTCTTGAAAATAAAAGTGTCGGATGCTGAGAAGGATGGAACACTGCGCTATCTGGCATCAACTTATAACTTGCAGGACGACGTTATTCGTGATGGTATTTACGATGACGGACGAAAACTGATCACTTTTGCCAACATTCTAAAACACAACGTTTTTCCATTAGCTGATATTCTAAAATCAGTACTTCAAGTGGCACAAACAGAAATGGGACGCCCGATAGAAATTGAATTTGCTGTAAATCTAGATTATTCGTCAAAAAAACAACATAATTTTTATTTACTTCAAATCAGACCGATTGTTGACAGTCGAGAAATGATTAATGAAGATATCGGTTCTATTCCGGTTGAAAATGCCATTATTACAAGTCGAAATGTACTGGGGCACGGCATTACAAACGACATTTACGATTTGGTGTATATAAAACCTGAAGTTTTCAACGCGGCCGATAATCGTAGAATAGTATCTGACATTGAAAAAATCAACAAAATGCTGATTGCGGAGAATCGCTATTACATCCTGATTGGTCCGGGACGTTGGGGTTCTGCCGATCCGTGGTTGGGTATCCCCGTAAAATGGCCACACATCAGCAATGCGAGATTAATCGTAGAATCAGGATTATCGAACTACCGCATTGATCCAAGTCAGGGAACTCATTTTTTCCAAAATCTGACTTCATTTGGAGTGGCTTATTTCACCATTAATCCTTTTATAAACGATGGTTCGTACGACACCGCTTTTCTGGACAGTCAGCCAGTTATATACGAAACAGATCATATCCGACACGTGCGGTTCGAAAAACCAATAATTATAAAGGTGGACGGACGAAAAAACAAAGGAGTTGTTCTGAAACCAGATAACGATTAACAATAAAACTAAGTAGTTACAAATAAAAAGTTACGAGTTACAAGTCTGTTGCTCTGATTGTTGTATTTGTAAAACATATTAATAAATATTATTCCATACTTATTTATAAATTTAACAATTAATCAATAAAAATTCATTCATGTTAAAAGATCATCCAAAAGGACTTTTAGTCGCATTTTTTGCAAATATGGGCGAGCGATTCGGGTTTTACACCATGATGGCCATATTGGTATTATTTCTTCAGGTAAAATACGGACTTACCGTTGAAGTTGCCGGAGACTATTATAGTTGGTTTTATTTCGGCATTTACGCGCTTGCTTTAATCGGTGGTATCGTTGCCGATTACACAAAAAAATATAAGTTCATAATCTTGTTGGGAATCATCGTTATGCTTGCCGGTTATGTATTTCTGGCATTGCCCGGATTAAGTTTGAACATTACTTTATTGAGTTTATTCATTATCGCTTTTGGTAACGGACTTTTCAAAGGAAACCTGCAAGCCGTTGTAGGCCAAATGTACGACAACGAAAAATACGGAAAATTTCGTGACTCTGCTTTCATGATTTTCTACATGGGAATTAATGTGGGTGCTTTTTTTGCGCCTTTTGCGGCAACAGGAGTTCGCGATTGGTGGTTGCACTCCAACGGATTTTTGCACGATGGAAGTATTCCCGCTTTGTGTCATCAATTATTGAATGGCACGCTAACCGACACAACTCAATTGGCTGAACTTGCCAACAAAGTGAGTTTGACAGGCAAAGTCGTTGATTTGAATGCGTTCGCCGTTTCGTATCTGGATGTATTCTCAAGAGGTTATAATTATGCATTTGCAATTGCAGCCGTTGCCATGGCTATTTCGTTGCTGGTTTATATTTTCTTCAACAAACATTTGCCAAACAAAGAAGTGGTAGCTAAAGCAGAAAAATCGGCATCTGAAAATAAATCCGGAGTTATGACCTTGATCGCCTCTCTTTTAGTAGGCGCTGCTGTTACTTTCCTCGTTAGTTTGTTGAAAGATTATAAAACAGGAATGGCAATAGGTTTGTTTGGCACATTTGTTACCTGGATTATTATGTCGTCAACCAAAGAAGAAAAAGCGAGAGTGGTTTCACTCATATTGGTGTTTTTTGTGGTTATCTTCTTTTGGATGTCCTTCCATCAAAATGGTTTGACACTTACGCTCTTTGCCCGCGATTATATTGTAAAAGAAGTAGGACCATTTACCAATCTTTTCTTCACGCTGCCTTCTATCTTATCGTTTATCGCCGCTGTTGGTGGATTATTCCTTCTGTTCGGTAAAAATAAAACGACCAACCGATTAATTGGTGCTGCCATGGTTCTTTCGGGAGGAGCATTGTGCTATTATTTCATTTCTCATAACTCAGACATGAACGCCATTGCACCGGAAGTATTTCAATCGTTCAACCCACTGTTTATTGTTTTCCTCACTCCTTTGGTTATGGGTGTGTTTGCATGGCTCAACAAGCTCAAAAAAGAGCCTTCTACACCACGTAAAATTGGAATCGGGATGATCATTGCCGCTATTGGATTCCTTGTT
>QKGU01000193.1 GCA_003250325.1 Paludibacter sp. | reverse complement strand
GCATCATGAAACAGGTGGCGCTGCTACTAACTATGAACGTCACATGGATGAAGCATTCCGTTTTATGAACGAAAATGGTTATAATTCAGTAAAAACAGGATATGTAAGTTATATCCGCCCGAAAGGTGAATTGCATGATGGACAATGGATGGTAAATCACTATATAAATGTTGCGCGTACGGCAGCTAAGTATAAAATTATGATTGACTCACATGAGGCAGTTCGCCCGACAGGGTTATGTAGAACTTATCCAAACTGGCTTGCACAAGAGTCAGCACGTGGAACCGAATATGAAGCTATGGGAGGTTTACCACCCGAACATACTACAATTCTGCCTTTTACCCGTTTAATGGGTGGACCTATGGATTATACTCCAGGTATTTTACAAACGGTTTTCAGTTATTACAATCCCGAAAACCACGGACAAGCCGGAACTACACTTACAAAGCAACTTGCTTATTATGTAACTATGTATAGTCCACTTCAAATGGCAGCAGATTTACCTGAAAATTACGAAAGGTTTAGTGATGCATTTCAGTTTATAAGAGACGTTGCTGTTGACTGGGACAATACATGGATACTTGAAGCTGAACCCGGAGACTATATTACAACTGCACGAAAAGCTAAAGGTAAAAACGAATGGTTTATAGGTTCAGTAACCGATGAAAATGCGCGTGTTGCAGTGATGAACCTTTCATTTCTTCCAGTTGTTAGTAAATACGAGGCTACAATCTATGAAGATGGGAAAACCGCTGATTGGAAGTCAAATCCAATGTCATATAATATACGAAAAGTTAAAGTTACCCCCAAAACAATATTAAAAATAAAAATTGCTCCAGGCTGCAATAAAAATCAGTGAATTAAACAAATAATAATATCAATATGTTATATTATCACTTAAAACCATAAATTTTATATTACATGAATATCACAAACATTAAACCAAAAATCAAAGCTCTTTTTATTAGTGTAATGATGTTATTATTTGCAATAGCAGTCAATGCACAAAAGTCAACTGTAACAGGTGTCGTAAAGGATGCAAAATCAGGTGAACCGATAATAGGAGCGAATATTCTTGAAAAAGGAACTAATAACGGCACGATCACAAATTTTGATGGTGAGTTTACGATCCAGGTAGCCCCTAATGCTGTACTTGTTGTAAAATATGTGGGTTACTCACCAGTTGAAATTTCTGTTGGCAATAAAACAACTCTTGTGATTCAATTAAATGAAGATGCAATAGCATTGGGTGAAGTGGTGGCAATAGGGTATGGTTCGCAAAAGAAGAAAGAAATTACGGGGTCAGTTGCATCCATAAAGTCAGAAGATTTCAATGCCGGCATTAAAACAAGTCCTGTCGGATTACTTCAAGGGAAAGTTGCGGGTTTAAATGTAATAAAAACTAGCAGCGACCCAACAAACACAGGATACAGCATTCAAATTCGTGGTTTTTCTACTTTAGACAAAGGTGCAGGAACTTCACCTCTATTTATTGTAGATGGAATTCCTGTAAATAATATTGACAATATTTCACCTGACGAAATAGCTTCCATGGACGTCTTAAAAGATGGTTCCGCAGCTGCCATTTATGGAACGCGTGGAACAAACGGAGTTATCATTATTACGACAAAAAGAGGTGGAAACTTTTCGGATATTGCTGTGACAAATGTAGAGTATTCGGGATACGTATCTTCATCGATTAGAAATGACAATAATGGAATGGCATCACCTGATGAATTCAGAAATCTTTCTACTTTATCAAACGGGAAAGTTGTTCCTGTACTTTATACCGATAACGACGGTAACACATTTAATACGGATTGGATGAGTGAATTAACCCGTACTGTGGCAATGACTCACAATCACAACCTTGCAATATCGGGAAGTGCAAAAAATTTCAATTACAGAGCTGCATTAAATTACAAAAATGCTGAGGGCATTGCTAAAGTTTCTAACAGAGAAGAAATTATAGCCAAATTAGCTGCCAACCAAAAAGCGTTGGACGGTTGGTTGGAACTTCAGTATGATTTTTCGTACATGAGCTATAAGAACGACTATTTTACCGGAGATTTTAAACAAGCCGCTATTTTAAACCCAACTTATCCGATTTACGATTCATCTACGGCAAATGGTTATTACAAACCTACCGGAACAGGTTCTTCAAATCCTGTTGAAAATATGAATCAGCGCGAATCATATCAGACAGGCAACTACTTTCGAGGATCGTTGAAAGCTTCAGTAAATATAAAAAGTATTAAAGGATTAAAAATATCTACATTTGCTGCCTTGGAAGAAGGCGACAACAAGAGTTTTTGGTACAACAGGCTTATAAATACAGATATTTCGGGTTCGGGCAAAGCTGGTCGCGGTGAAAACTCAAATCTAAACAAACTTTTTGAAGTAACAGGTGATTATGTAACCGATTTCACAGGTGGACATTCACTAACTGCTGTAGTTGGTTTAACCTATCAAAATTTCATGTACGATGGCTCGGATATTTCGAACAAAGGTTTTCCAACCGATGATGCAAAGTATTATCAAATTGGAAATGGAGATGCTACAAAAAAATACATGAATATATCATCGTACCGCAATTCAAATACATTAGCAGCAGTTTTTGCCCGTGCTAATTACAATTACAAAGATCGTTATTTAGCTTCAGCATCATTACGTCGCGAAGGTTCATCGCGTTTTGGCACGAATAACAAATGGGGTTTATTTCCGGCTGTTAGTTTGGGTTGGAGAATTTCCAGCGAAGAGTTTATGAGCGACATTGAAAAAATTGACGATTTAAAACTAAGATTAGGATTTGGAGTAACTGGAAATAACCTTGCAACTGACCTTCGTTCAGTAGCAATGATGTCGAATGGTGGTACTTTCTGGCAAAACGGTGCATGGGTATATACTTATGGCGTTTCACAAAACGAAAACAAAGATTTAAAATGGGAAAAGAAATATGAATACAACTTAGGAGCTGATTATTCATTATTAAAGAAAAAGATTACTGGTAGTTTCGATGTTTATTATCGTCAAACACGCGACTTGTTGTGGGATTACGAAGTACCAACTCCTCCATATCAGTTCCCAACATTATTGGCTAATGCCGGACAAATGGATAGCTACGGAGCAGAACTTGCCATTTCAATCCAACTTATTGATAATAAGAATTTATCGTGGATAACCACACCTACAATTGCCTATAACAAAAATACAATTACCAAATTATCTGATCCATCTAAAGGCTTCAATTACAAGCAAACTACTTCTGGTGGAATTGGGGAAAATGGAATTATGAACACAAACACTCAGATATTGATTGAAGGTGAAACTGTAGGTACATTTTATGGTTATAATCTTTATAAAATTCAAGAAGATGGCTCATGGATGTTCAGAACTCCTGCAGGAGGTTATACTTCAGACCCATCAGAGAATCAACGTATGGCATTAGGAAGTGCTCAACCCTGGTTTACATATGGTTGGAATAATGTTTTGAGATATAAGAATTTCGATTTCACAGCATTTTTCAGAGGCGTAATAGGTAATAAAATACTGAATGTAACTCGATGGGCATATGGTCCTAATCAACCATCTATTCCAGGCACACCAACCGAGTCAATGAACATTTTCATGAAAGATGTAAAAGATGGAATTTACACAAACAAGAAAAACTTTAGCGATTATTACCTTGAAAGTGGTTCTTACGTAAAACTTGATAACATTACAATAGGATATAGCCTCCCTGTTAAAAGCAATAATTACCTTCAATCGTTAAGGTTATATTTTACAGGTCAGAATTTACTTACTCTTACAGCTTACAGTGGTCAGGATCCTGAAGTAAACACTACCAGCGTTTGGAATTCCGGAATTGATTACCCAAGTTTCTATCCTAAAGTATCTACTTTTTTAGTGGGTATTAATTTAAATCTTAAATAATTAACGACAAAAACGCACGATTCATTATGAATAAATCAAATTTTAAATTAATATTTTCAGCTATCATTCTACTTATGATAACTGCCTGCGATTCGATGTTGGAAGAAAAGAATTATGGAAATCCAACAGTAGAAGACATGGTAAAACAGGAAGAGAATGTTTCCTTACTTGTTGGTCAGGCTTATGCTGATGTAAAATGGCTTCATGACCACTGGGGTTATTGGGGCGTAAATGCCTTAGTCTCTGACGAATGTGTTTGTCCGGTAAGAAATCCGGGAAAACACTGGTCTGATGGAGGCTATTGGGCGAATTTAAACACACACAATTGGGATGCTTTTGGTGATGCATTTAAGAATATTTGGAATACTACAATTTCTGGAGCTGTGTTATGCAATAAAGTTCTTAAAACATTGGAAAGTAACAAGGCTAACATGAGTGAAGAAGTTTACAATCAGTATGTAAGCGAGTTAGAAGTATTAAGAACTTTTTATTACTACAATCTTTTTGATTGTTTTGGAAGAGTGCCATACCTGGAGGAATTTAAGGAGGAAGCAGTTCCTTTAAGTGAACCAAACGTTGTTTGGTCAAAACTTGTGAACTCTCTCGAAAAGAATGCCCCAAACCTTCCTGTTGTAAACGATGGAAACAGAGCTGGAAACTATGGTCGTGTTACTCAGGGATTTGCTTATGCTTTACTTGCACGCCTTTACTTAAATGCAGAATCATATGGCTGTACTCCACAAAATGTACAAGTTACGGGGATTAATAACGTTTCCGATTTCTATACAAAAGCAGCATTAAGTTGTCAAAAAGTTATAACATCGGGTTCTTATTCAATTGAACAGGACTTTTTCAAAAACTTCGCAATTGAAAATCAGGACAGCAAAGAAAACATATTTGTTATTGTTGAAGATGGAAATGCCGATTTTGACATTCGTTCAAGCGGCAGCATGTCGAACAAACTGAGAATGACGATGTTAACACTACATTATTCACAACAAACCACCTATAACTTAATTGAAAAACCGTGGAATGGTTTTGCGGCTCGTCCTAAATTTATTCAACGATATGCCGAAACAGATGTTCGCGGACCCGGAAATGAAGGTCTTGGAACAAAAAACACTAAAAAATGGGGTTGGTTTGTTGGTAAAGTTTATAGCGAAGATGGTTCAACACAACTCATGGATGACAATAATAGTCCTGTAGAAATTGTTCCTGAAGTAACTTCTCTTTCAAATGCAACATGGAATGATGGCGCGCGCCTATTTAAGTATGAAATTGATAAGCAAAAAAAATATGCTTATGCTGAGAATGATTTTGTGCTTTTCCGTTACGCAGACGTTTTGTATATGAATGAGGAAGCCATTTTACGTGGAGGAACAGGAACTTCAGTACTGAACACACCTGATTTTCAGCGCATACGCAAAAGAGCTTTTGCTTATGATAGTGATGGTGGTGCATCAAAAGTGTACACTTCGCTTACACTCGATGAATTAGCTAACGAAAGAGGACGTGAATTTGCATGGGAAAATATTCGTCGTAGAGATTTAATTCGCTTTGGAAAATTCAATGACCCGAGTTATATTGATTATGTAACTGCTACAGATAATTATAGAAAATGGTTTCCAATTCCATTTTCAGTAATAGAAAAATCGCCAAGAGACGGTGAAGGAAAACCGCTCTGGACACAAAATGAAGGATATTAAATCAAAAATATTAACACAAAAATTAAAAGACAAGGAATTATTAACAATAAAAATTTAGAGTCATGAAAAAAACAAGTATTTTTTTTGGTGCATTAGCACTATTCGCTGTATCTTTTACATCCTGTAAAGATAACGATCCCGAAGTAATTATCGAAGATGGTTTTTACGTAGGTGGAACTGCTACAGGAGCCGATGCTTTGAATGTAGATTATCGTTTAACTGCTGGAATTAACGAAGCTACTAAATTAGCCCGTCCAGGTATGTATGAAAAATACGTTGCATTGGAAGCAAATAAAGATTTCTACTTATTATTGAAAGAAGGTGCAGTTGAAACACGTTATGGTGCTACTCTGACAAACAAAGAACTGAAAGGCGAAAATGATCAACCCGGAACAGCAGAGAATCCTTTTATTATTCAAAAAGGTTCGTTGGTTATTGGTGCAGCAGCACCTGCCCTGAAGGTTACAAAAAGTGGTCTCTATCACATTGTACTGGATTTGAATTTAAACAAAGATCTTGATTTGACTGGTGGCGCACAAATAATAATTGCTCCTGTAGACTGGGGTGTAAGAGGTATAAATGGCGATTGGGGATGGAAAAAAATGAAATCACCAACTGCATTCAACAGAACAACCATGGTTTGGGATACTACAATCGTGGCTACAAAAGATGGTAAATTTAAATTTGCTTATGGTGGAGGATGGAAAATTCAATTGGATGATGCTGGCAAAGTAAAAGCTGAAACCAATCTTGGAACAGACATGAAACCTGGTGCAGATGATATTAGTATTGACAAAGGAGACAATGTAAATATCAAATTAACATGGAATTTAGCTTCAGGTGATATTTCAAAAAGCTATTCTGTAGCCTATACAGCATCAAAATGGTATTACGATGAAGTTGCAAAAGCAAAATTCAGTTTAATTGGAAATGCATTTAATAACGCCGGAGGAACACCTGCTGCATGGGATTATGATTTAGATTTACCTTATGTTGCTTCAAAGAGTACAATTACAGATGCTACAAAATTTTATGGAACTTATGTATTCGAAAAGGCCGGTGTAGTTTTTCTAGCAGATGGTGAATTTAAGATCAGAAGAGATAATAGTTGGGATATTAACTTCGGTTATTCTGCTACAAACATTAAAGGCAGCGTAGCTAGTTTTGCTGATAATGGTGGAAATATTAAAGTTGTTACAGCTGGAACTTATGATGTTACATTTAAATATACAACTCCTGCTAAAACCTGGGAGTTAACATTGACAAAGAAATAAAATCTTCTTACAAATATTTAAAAGCACAGCAAATTGCTGTGCTTTTTTACTCCAATATTTTTTTAATTAATTTGATAGGCAACATTTTTACATAATCTAACAGATAACGAACTTTTATAATCAGTAGAAATGAAAAAAACTTTAATTACTCTTGCAATTCTATTTGTCTCAATCTTGGCTTGGGGTCAACTCATTACTACTACACCGGCTTTCATAACACAAGATGGCGGAGCAATTGATATTGTTTTTGATGCAACTTATGGTACTGGTGGTCTAAAAGATTATACGGGTGATGTATACGCGTATGCCGGAGTAATAACAACTGATAGTAAGAGTGGCTCAGACTGGAAACATGCACCTGTGTGGGGCGATAACTCTCCCAAGTATAAACTGTTATCTTTAGGAAATAATAAATGGAAATTAAGTATTAGTCCGAATATGACAAGTTATTTTGGGCTAACAACAGCAGAAAAAGTTACAAAATTGGTTTTTGTATTCCGAAGCGGCGTCAAAGTCAATGGAAATTATCTCGAAGGTAAAGATGTTGGTGGAACTGATATCTTTGTAAACGTGTATCAATCGGGAGGTATTAATGTCTCTATTACAAATCCGGCTAGCAATCAGGCTGTTGCGGTTGGAACTGTTATGAATATCGGTATTGTAACTTCTGTAACGGTAACGGAATTAAATCTGTTTATTAATGGAATTGTGGTTAAAACGGCAAATGCATCATCGACGATGAATTATACCTATACTTTTGCAACTTCGGGCGATTATACCTTGATTGCAAAAGCCACTCATAATGGGCAGACAGTTAATGATACAGTTCAGATTTGTGTGCCAGAGCCGGTTACAAACCAAATTCGCCCTCAGGGTATGAAAGATGGAATTAATTACAACGATAACACAACGGTGACTCTTATTCTTCATGCACCTTATAAATCAAATGTTTTTGTTATTGGCGATTTTAATAACTGGACACAGCTCAATGCTTATCAGATGAAAAAGGATGGTGATTATTGGTGGATAACATTAAGCGGATTAACTGCCGGTAAATTGTATGGATTCCAATATCTTGTGAATGGAACTCAAAAAGTGACTGATCCTTATACCGAATTATTACTCGATCCCTGGAACGATCAGTGGATTAATCAGTACTTCAACATATATCCTAATATGCCTTTGTTTCCAACAGGAAAAACCGAGGGTGTAGTTTCTACCTTTCAAACAAATAAATCTTCATATAACTGGGAAGTGAGTTCTTTTACACCGGTTTCGTTTGAAAATCTTGTTATTTATGAAATTTTATTACGTGATTTCACCGTCGAAAAATCGTTCGAAGCAGCCATATCAAAATTAGATTACCTTAAGAATCTGGGAATTACTGCTGTAGA
>QKGU01000054.1 GCA_003250325.1 Paludibacter sp. | reverse complement strand
ATGTTTTTAAAAAATAGTCGAGAATTTCTTTTCTTTTTTCTTCGGGTTGTCCATTTTTTAAATCGATAGTTCGTGTGAGTAAATCCTGCATAACTTAATTTATTTTTTTGTGTAAATATATTTTTTTCATTTCAAAAGTCCCGATCCCGTCCGGTTTTTTCTTTTCCTGACAAATCGAAGCTACATTTTTAAATCCTGCTTTTTCATACAGCGATAGTGCCTGAGTGTTTTTGTCCCAAACCCGAATAAAAGCATCCGAAAAAGTGTTTTTATCAATAGTGTTGAAAAATGCATTTATCAGTTGCGTACCAATTCCTTTCCCGCGAAATTGTTCCCCAACCATAATCTCTGCAATATAAGCACTTTTTTTTATATCGAAGTTGTTCCTTATTTCGGCTGGAAACAGATCGTCATTCTCTAAAGGACAATAGAGCAATGCTCCTGAAAGTTCATTGTTGGATAGAGAAATAAGTATTTCTCCTTCTTCAAAGAAACGGTTGATATACTTTTCAAGTTCAATGTTGTCAATGTATTGTGCCGATAATCCTTTCGAAAACGATTCGATATAAAGGTCGATAATTTTATTGCGGAAAGCTGTATTTTTTGTCTGAATAATATTCATTAAAAATCAGGTGATTTGCAAATTTAAACAATAAACGCTTTCCGGGGCTGTTTGTTTGAAAAAAAATACCCACTCAATCCAATTTTTGATTTGAGTGGGAAATAAAATAGCTAAATACAAAATCTAGTAATTATAAAAATTATTGTAACCTATACCTAAATCGAATCTGCCATCTGATGCTGCAACCGGTTCGTTATCCAAAAAAAATTTGAATTTAAAAGTGCCGGAAATAATGGCTTTTGTGTGCTGTTTGTCGACATACAAATCCTGAACTCGTTTTATGTAAAAGTCTCCTTCGATGATTTTTAATGTGTCAGATACATTGTTTCTGGTGAGAGTTACAATACATTTATTCCCTTTCATATTCAAAACTGAATCGTTCAGTACTTTTAAACCTGAAAAATCATTTATTGGGTAATCAATAAATGAGAACTTAAGAGTTTCGGAAGTGTAGTTCATCCTCCCCTTCAGAATTATGTTTATAGTATCAGAGTTGACAATTATTTTTGCCGGCAAAACACTATAGTCGGAAACGAATGGAACTCTGTCAATATATACCCCAAAAGTATTATATCCCCATTCGGAGTAGATCGGTAATCCGGGATTTTCGACATCCTCAACAAAAACAGTGTTTTGTAAGGAAAAACTATCCATTTCCGTCGTGCAGGCACTCAACAAAATTGCAATAAATGGGAGAAGAAGTATTTTTTGTAAGATATTTGTTTTCATATTGTTTCGAATAAAGTTAATAAAGTTATTTTGTAGGTAGTCCAATTAAAAGTTTAACTCCTGAATATACTTTGGAATCCACCAGTGATGAATTATCTTTTGATATGAATAACGATGGCAGAAGAATTTCAAAACTATATCTTAATTTGTCCCTCGAACCGTATGTAATACCTATTGAACTATTCCATGAGGAGTAAAAATTATTTGTTTTAATACCTAAATCTGATAATATCTCTTTCTCATATGCCTCCATCGATGAATTAACAAAATTGATATTTGTATTTGAGCTAATCTTATATCCAAAATCAAGACCTGTTTTTAAGTAAATGTCTATATTAGGGAAAGATATTGGGATCAGTTTGATATCGAGGGAAATTCCCATATAATGAGATGTTTCGTAAACACCATAAATTTTTGCATATTCAGTATTGATGCCTGAGCTGTTATATCGGAGATAGAAGAATGCTGCCAGATCATTCGTGTAATCGGTAGAGGACAGCTCGCAATGAACATTGTAGTAACGTAAACCACTGCTAACAGCAATTTTATTGTCAAAAAATGAGATTTCTGGTTTTATACCCAAATATGCAACATTCATGTAAGTGTACAATGTGTTGTGTTCATCGAAATAATCGGATACCCCTAAATACTGACGGATACTCCATCTCTCGTTCAGTGAAGAATTTGCACCATTCGATCCAAACTCAAGTTGGAAGGTTGGTTTCCACATGTTTTCGGAAAAACATGTGGCTAATGAGAGAAAAATTGTGATTAAAAAAATAGCGGTTTTGATTTTCATAAATTGATCATTTGAAAATTAAAAATAGGTTAAGAAATCACGAATATATTATATGATGCAGAAATTAAGAAAAACGTTTCAAATATAGTTAAAAAAATATCCACTCAGTTTTAATTATTGAACTGAGTGGATATTTTATTTAAAGATTATTTTTTTGGGTTACAAAGGCATCCATTTGATGGTTATGTTCGAGAAACTTGGAACTGCTGTCGGAGTGAGTGTTTCTTCAGCTGTTCCTTTTGTGAAATTGAACGTTGAATAATTTCCGGTACCATTTTTATCCGTTAGTTCCATACAAACTATGTAAGTTCCATCGGCCACTTCAGTGCCGCTTGTATCAGTTCCATCCCAGGTTACCGATATAGCACTGTAACTTGAGCGGGTAGCACCTGTTGCTGCATCAGTTGTGTTGCTTTTCGATGCCGATTGCCAATGGGTCAGATAGGATTTTTCTTTAGCAGCGTACACAGCTAATGATTTTACAAATTGTCCAGAACTGTTTTCAATCCAGACTGCGGCAATATTTCTTGGCGAATAATTACCTCCTGCTGTACCTGTGCTGGCTGTGATTGCTAATCCGGTTGTTGCAGTTATGCTAGGTGGGTTTGTAGTTGATGTGCAACCAGAAGTAAAGTAAGTTGCTGTTAAAAGTACGACGGTCAGACTAACCAACCAAATTTTTTTCAAGTTCATAAATTCTATTTTTATAATGTTATTGTTAAATTGATATTTGATAAAAAACGCAAAATAAATTCTAAAATTGTAATTGCTACAATTTTTGTCATTGCTTTTAAGTTTAATTATTGTTGTCAGCGGTAAAACAAAAATATTCTAAATGGTTTCCACGTTTTTAAGTATTTCTGCATAAAAACATCTTCTGTATTCAAATTGTTTCGCAGTTCCTTAATGGAAACGCTCATTTGTTCAATATTTTTGTTCAGATCAGCATTGTCGGAATTCAGAAACTGATTCATTTTCTCAGCTTCATCCAGTTTTTTGTTGGTATTGGCCAACAAATTCATAATCTCATCGTCGGTCATGCTCAAGCCGTTGAATTGTTTGTTTTTAGCGAGTATATAGCTGTTGAATAATTCAACCGACTGATTGTAGGTGTCAATTGCCAGATTGTGTTTTAGGTTGGTAATGTTTAATTGATTGTACGACATGCTTTCCCGAACCAGATTGTTGGTTGTTCCGCATTTCGAGATGCGCTTGTTTTCCCGAATAAGTTTATCTAATTGACTCAGTTCTGATTGGACTTTTATAGAATCGTTGAAATTATAGTTTGATGCGACTTTGAGCTTTGAAAAATCATTCGATTCAAATTCTTTATTATTTAATGGATTATTCAGGAATTGCCAGATAGGGTCGAAAGGCATGTGCGTCTTGATAAATTCATCGGGAGAAATCATAAAATATCGGTCATCAAACTGATGAACATATTTCGTATTTTCCTGATGTCCGGAAGCCCATGTTGCATCAATCAGCCAGAATTTTCCATCAACGCGAATGGCATTCCAGGCATGACCGATGCCCGCAATTTTTCCATCGGTTTTGGTGTAGCCATTGATAACGTACGATTCGATTCCTGCCACCTTGCAGCATGCGTTGAATAATTCCGCATAGTTGGCACAAACTCCCTGATATGATTTCAGTGTTTCACTGATAAGATCGTCAGTCGATGTTATCGATTTATTAGATTCGTAAAGTTTAATATTGTATCTGATATTGTGCGATATCCAGTAGTAAATAGCTCTCGCTTTTTCAACCGGTGAAGTCAATCCTTTCGTCAAACGAACTGATATTTCTTCAACGCTTTTCAGATTATTGGGCGCATCGGCTGCAAGCTTATCCACTTTGGTGTAATCGGCACTAAAAATAAAAAACGAATTTGTGGCTAATAAGAGTGCAAGAATGATTTTTTTCATTTTGTAAACCTTGATAATAATTTGTTTTACAAACGCCAAAAAGTAAAAAAGCGTATTCCCATCCATTAAAAAGATAAGAATACGTTTTTTCTGTTTTCTAAAAGAAATTCCTTAATCAGGAAATTCCATTAAGTAAGCTTTGATAAATGCGTCGATGTCACCATCCATTACAGCGCCCACATTTGAAGTCTGATAATTGGTGCGATGATCCTTCACACGACGGTCGTCGAACACGTAGCTGCGGATTTGCGAACCCCACTCAATTTTCTTTTTGCCGGCTTCTACAGCTGCTGTAGCAGCACGACGTTTTTCCAGTTCCAGTTCGTACAATTGCGATTTCAGCAAGCGAATGGCGTTGTCTTTATTTCCGAATTGCGATCGGCTTTCCGTATTTTCGATTACGATTTCGTCCATTTGGTTGGTAACAGGGTTCATAAACTTATAGTGCAAACGAACGCCCGTTTCCACTTTGTTTACGTTCTGACCACCCGCTCCCGACGAACGGAAAGTGTCCCACGACAACATACCCGGATTAACTTCAATTTCAATGCTATCGTCAACAAGCGGAACCACGTACACCGATGTAAACGATGTCATACGTTTTCCTTGCGCATTAAACGGTGATACTCTGACTAAGCGGTGAACTCCGTTTTCGCTTTTCAGGTAACCGTAAGCCATATCGCCTTCAATCTGCATGGTGACGGTTTTAATTCCGGCTTCGTCACCTTCCTGAAAGTTGGTGATTTCGCATTTGTATCCCTGGCGTTCGCACCAGCGTTGATACATACGGAAAAGCATTTCGGCCCAGTCCTGCGCCTCGGTACCACCTGCACCAGCCACGATTTTAATCACGGCTCCCAGTTGGTCTTCCTCGTGCGAAAGCATGTTTTTCATTTCGAGTTCTTCCACCTGCTCGATCGCATGGCGGTAAGCTTCGTCGACCTCTTCTTCGGTGACAGCCTCTTCTTTGTAAAAATCGAAAGCCAGTTGAAGTTCGTCAACGGCAATTTTTACGCCCGAATAGCCTTCCACCCATTTTTTGAGCTCTTTTACTTTTTTCATTTGCACTTCGGCCGTTTTGGCATCGTTCCAAAAATCGGGCGCTTGTGTGCGGAGTTCTTCTTCTTCAATCTGGATTAACTTTGTATCGATGTCAAAGGTACCTCCTCAACGCGCTCTCGCGTTCCAACAGGTCTTTTAGTTGGTCTTGTGTAATCATTTTAAAATATTTAGTTGTTTAATTAATCATTTATGTTGGGTAATTTCTTCATTAAAAAAATGAAGAAAAATAATGTCAGAAAAAGAAGCAGGGAACGAATACGGATACGAATCCGATGGCGAATCCTGCCAGCGTTTGCAGTGGAGTGTGTGCTTTTAATTCTATGCGGGACAATGCCACAATAGCCGATGCGGTAAGTACGATTATAAATAACCACACAGGATTAATGGCTAAACGATAACATACTCCGAAAATAGCACCGGATAAACCGCCCATTCCGGCTACGTGTGCGCTGATTTTCCATTTCATATTAATAAAAATAATGATGAAAATGGAGATGGCCGAACCAATTCCCATGCCTACCAAAAACATAGGGAATTGCATGGTGCGCCACATAAATAACGCCCAGAAAACATATGCCATAAACGAAAATAAATACGGCATAGTGCGTTCTTCGCGATTCGAAATGAAAATATCGTGTACTTCGCCACGGCGCATAAGCAGTAAAACAGGTATGGCAGGCAACAGCCCTGTAAAAATAAAAGTTCCTATAATAGCTATCAGTCTCCAAAACAATGAAAGAGGAGAAAAAACATCCATGTTCATGAGTAATATCATGCCATAGGTTGGAACCAGAATAGGTTGGAAAATGTAAGTAACTATGTTATATAATATTTTCATCTGTGCAGTAATCTTTTGTGAGAGATTATATTTCTTTTCTCAATCGGGCCACCGGAATATTAAGTTGTTCCCGGTATTTTGCCACCGTACGACGGGCAATCAGATAGCCTTTTGTTTTCAATACTTCGGAAAGTGCATCGTCGTTCAGCGGTCTTTTTTTGTCTTCGTTGTCGATACAATCCTGAAGAATTTTCTTTATTTCACGGGTCGAAACTTCCTCGCCGGAATCGTTGGTCATCGATTCGGAGAAAAAGTATTTCACCGGATAAACGCCAAATTCGGTTTGAATATATTTACTGTTGCTCACGCGCGAAATAGTAGAAATATCGTATCCGGTAATGTCGGCAATATCCTTCAGAATCATTGGTTTCAGGTAGGTATCGTCACCTTCCACGAAAAAATCGTGCTGAAAATCAACGATAGCGATCATTGTCGAAAGCAAAGTTTGTTGCCTTTGCTTGATGGCATCGATAAACCAACGCGCCGAATCGATTTTTTGTTTTACAAACATCACGGCATCTTTCATTTCCCGACTGCGGTTTTCTTTGCTCCCCGCATAATCCTGCAACATTTCGTTGTACGTGCTGCTCACTCTCAATTCCGGAATGTTGGCGTTGTTTAGCGAAACGGAAAGTTGTCCGTCTTCGTTTTCCAGAATGAAGTCGGGAACAATGGTACTCATCGATTTTTCGAGAATATTGCCGCCCCACGCATTTCCGGGTTTGGGATTAAGATGGATAATCTCATTCATCACATCTTTCAGCATCTCGTCGTCGATGTCCAGTCCCTTTTGAATTTTGTCGAAGTGCTTTTTCGAAAACTCCTCGAAATATTCTTTTATAAGTTCAATGGCGAACTCAACTTCCTCGCAATGTTTCTTCCGTTCCAATTGAAGCAGTAAACATTCCTGCAAGTTGGTAGCTCCCACTCCTGCGGGGTCAAGCTGGCGGACAATGTCGATAATCCGATACATTTCTTCGTTGGTAGTTTGAATTCCCGCCTGAAAAACAATGTCGTCCACCATAGCTTCGGCAGTGCGGCGCAGATAGCCTTCGTCGTCGATATTTCCAATCACATATTCTATAATCAGGCGTTCCTGATCGGAAAGTTGAAGTAACCCAACCTGATCCAGCAAAAACTCATGGAAAGTCATCCCGATTGAAAATGGAATGTCTTCGTGCTTGTCATCTTTCGACGTATTGTTTGCTTTCAGTTTGTAATCGGGAATGTCATCGTCGGCCATGTATTCTTCAGGGTCGAAGTCATCATTGTTGCCGCCGTCATCTATGTTCAAATCTTCGAGTTCTTCCGCTTCTTTGTCCATTTCAGCGCCTTCTTCTAATGCCGGATTTTCCTCCAGTTCCTGACGAATGCGCTCTTCCAGCTCCAAAGTAGGCACTTCGAGCATCTTGATAACCTGAATCTGAGCAGGCGATAATTTTTGCTGTAACTTCTGTTGTAATTGTTGCTTTAACATGACTTGGAATGCCGCTTAATAAGTATCATCCGTTTTGCAAAGATAAGATTTTTTTAGCAGA
>QKGU01000410.1 GCA_003250325.1 Paludibacter sp. | reverse complement strand
AGATCATACTTATGAAAAATGTGGTTGTTTTTCTTCTAAGTTAATGATATTCAACGAATTGAGCAAATTATTTGACGACTAATTTACTCTGTATCAATATAATAAATCAAATTGAATCTCGGAGTCGCTACTCCTGATTCGCATGAATAATAATTTGATTACTGATATTTTACAAAGGAAATTACACCTGGCTTAATTTATGCCGCGGCGCATGAACGCAATTTTGAAATTCCACGATGAATCAGGTTTCTAACGCTCTGATAGTTCATATCCATTATAACGCAAATTTCATCGTATTTTTTTTCTTCAATATAGTACAGGATAATCGCCTTACGTTGACGTGGAGACAATTGATCAAGTATTTTCGTTACAAATACGTTATCCAACATTTCCTTTTCGTTGTTGATATAATCACGTTCAACATTATCGCCAGAAACCACATCCAGCTCGTCAACCGAGACATCGGAAAGATTAACGCGTTTGCGACTTTCATCACACAACTTATTCTTTAGAGAAATAATGATATACGATTTGAAATTGGCAACTGTAGAAAGTTCTGCTCTTTTATTAAATATCTTTACAAAAACTTCCTGAATACAATCTTTCAATAGTTCAGAATCTGTTGTAAGTTTGCAACCATAATTGTAAAGCAAATTTACATGCATATTATACAACTTAGAAAAAGCAGAATCATTGCCTTCGATAAAAGCTTTGAAAATTTCTGCAGTTTGCACATCTGCGTTTATGGTTGTCGATTGTGTTGGGTAATTGTTTTCCATAAATGTTGTATTAAATTTGGCTATAAATTTTATGCAACAAATGTACAATCAGGCCTAAGGAAACGGTTGAAAATTCTGATTTGGATTTGGGGAAAACAGGTAACATGCTTTACAACATATTTTCATTTGAATTCATGCCATAAAAGCACAAAAAACCGGAACAACCTTGCAGTTGTTCCGGTTTTTAAGTAAATAAAATGACCTCCAATCTATATCTTTTGAAACCAATATGCTCCTGCCCTATCCGTAAAACTCACTAAATCAAACGTTTTACCACCTTTTATATTTTTATTTACCACTTCCGACTTTCCGGACTTAGCATCTATAAATTTCATAACATATTTACCAACAGGAAGTTGAACAGGTATTTTAAGTTTCGATTGGGCAAAAATGATAATTCCAGTATCAGATTTTACCAACATTTTGTAATTGGAATCTCCTGTTTTCTGTATCTTCATTTGCGAAATTGCTTTCAAAAAGTCAGGATCATCTATCTTTAACACCGGACATGAACCTCCAGCCATAAGAACTGCCCATGCTTGTTCGGGATAATTCTCAGCATAATAAGTCACGGCCTTATCCGGATATTTCGTACGATATTCACTCACAGCCTTATAAGCTTCTTCGAAAGTAACTTTACCAACTTTCATCTGTCGGGCATGCTGCCGTGGTGCTAAACTTACGCCTCCTTTAGGCGCATAAACCGATCCATCATTTTTATAATGCCAATAACGAATATCTATTATATCGACTATCGCAGCACGTTTTGGATCATTCAGTATAGAATCCTGCACATCTTTCGTAGTGCTCAAAGCAACCAATGCATTTTGTCCGGTTTCCTTTTGCCAAGCGGCAATCACGTCGAGCCAGAATTGCACAAAATGAAGCGGTCCGGTATATTCGGCACTTATAAGTTGAACGACATTATTGTTTCCGGAAAAATTGTTCAGACATTGTCTGATATATTTCGTATAATATTCCCTTCTCACCGGGTTGGATATATCATAAAACATATCAGCCATAAAAATTCTTTTGTCGCCAGCAAACGGAACAGGTTCAGGGAAACCCAAATCATTAATATTATTTGCTGAACGCCACGGACAATCAACCCAGTGAGCTCCGGCTTCGATGATATTATGTTGGAAAAAATCTTCGTGATACAATAAAAAGCCTTTCGACTGCGCTTTATTCGCAAACTCCTTCAAACGTGACCAATACCACTCATTCGGTCGATTCAAATCGTATTTTGACATACCATCCCAGGCAGTGCCAATTCCGCTACGGGCGAACGGTTGCTCGTAAAACGGCGCCCAAACATCTCCATCTCTACGGCGAATTCGTTCGTGATCGTCCCTTCTTCTGTCTGCCCATAACCCATAATTATGATCGAGAACAGCCACATTATTTGTTTTAAAAAAGTCAATCACGGAATCTATTCTATCCGTAAAACCCAATCCTTCCCTGCCGGGAACAAATCTCGTAACATGAGGTTTTGTCAGATAAGAAGCAATATATTTAGGTTTCAATTTACCATTCCACCACTGTACATCCAATTTATCTCCGGTAATTAAAGTCTCATCACACACCAAACGTCCTTCCACTACACCAATTTCTTTTGGCTTTGCTTTTATCTTCATCGGACGATTATTTTTGAGCTCCTGAGTTGTCATTATCGAAGAATGATCCGTCGAAGCGGGAAACTCAGCCTGATTAATCCATTCATCCAATGTAAGGACAGGGACATAAGCAGCTTTTACCATTTCCAACGCTTCTTCAACCGTTGGACTACTTGTAGCTTCAGTATTTTTAGGTAAAATTCTGCCACGTTGAGTAACATCCTTGTTTAAGCGGGCAGCCAACTGTGCATAATAAAAACTGCGGGGTTGCACATGATTATTTGACTCTGCCCAATCGCCATCACCAGAGAATTGAGCCCAACAACCGTAAGCCCGGTTTTTTGAATCCTGAGAAGGCGAGTAACATTCTATTTCGGCTGCCGAACATTGCCAAAACAAGCTATTTCCTGTTGACCATCCAGCACCATTTTTACTTTGTCCCAGATTTTTAAACGAAAGATTATGTCCATCCACATTCACGATATCGAACAACAATCCACAAGCCCAGGCATCAATTGAACCGGAAAAACCCAACGCTCTTTTTGCTTCACATTGCACAAATGCATTCGGTCCGGGAGCACAATATCCGGCCGAAAAATCATTTATTCCATCTTCGGAATAACAACGTTGAAAAAGATTTTGCTGACCAAAGGTAAGAAAAGTGGTACGACGCAATCCGCCGATCTCAGAAACCGGTTCTGTAGAAATACAATCCTCAACAGTTATTTTGCTGGCGGTAGCTTGAAGAATCACCGCACTTCCTGCCAAATGTTTAAAACTTACCTGCCGAACCCAACAGTTTTCTGCATTTTCAATGGAAACTCCGGTCCAGCAATGATCTTCATCCTTAGGATATTGTTTGTTGTAATCAGAAATCATCGTTAGATTTTCGACTCCGGAATCGGAAATCCGTCCCTGCCATTTATATTGAAACAACTCAGCACCACCATAATTTTCGTCAATAGCAACTGTAATTGGAGCATCAAGAATTAAGGTTTTTCCGCTAATTTCTTTTACAACCCTATCCCAGGTAACATCAATATCGCCTGATTTCCAGCCCAAGGCACTTATTCCTCCACCATAAATATCGCAACCAATAGACGAAATCCATTCTTTAGTTGATGGACGCACGATTTTTAATCTATCGCCCACCTTCAATTGTTTGACAGAAGACAGTTCTATTTTTGGCTGATTAACAGGGATATATTTGGATACAATAGAAAACGAATCGACAATTTGTGAATCATTAATTCCCTCAATATGAAGAATTGCACTACGATCAAATCCATGGCGTATTAATATCGTTTTCTCTTTTGTTGTTCCCCGCAAAACGACTCCCGATTTTCGAATCCAAAGACTTTTGTTTAGGTTGTAAGTGCCGTTATCAAGTAAAACTGCACCTCTGAATCCGTTTGCGTCAGGTTTTAATTGAGAAACATAATCTATCGCACGTTGAATAATATCTGTTGCATCTGCATCCTGTGCAGGAACAAAAATCAAATTTGGAAGATTCGGGATATCCTGTTCGGAGCTTTTATAGCCGCAATACGAAAAATCGAGTATTTGATTGCCTTTCTCATCCTGCAAATAGTTTAGTTTCCCGTTTTTTATTTCAAGTGGAAACTTTGCTGCAAATGAATTTTCAAGTAAGAATAGGAACTGAAAACAAAGGATAAAAAGAAATGATTTATTGACTTTCATTTTGAATGTTTTTCAATGAATTCCAATGAATTTTGAAATACGAAGTTTATATAAATAAGAACGTAGTAACTTCCCTTTTGTAATCAACAAAAATTACTTTTTACGGTATTTTGCAATATATTCAGTCGGCGTTTGTCCGTATTTCTTTCTGAAACATTTACCATAGTATCCTGATTCTTTAAATCCAACTGCAAAAGCGACTTCAGAAATCGTCAAATCTGTATTTTTCAAGAGTTCGATGGACTTGGATAACCGGATTTCCTTAATCATATCAACCGGAGCCAGCCCTGTAATACTTTTCAGTTTTTTAAAGAAGGCCGAGCGACTGATTCCCAACGTATCGGCAATAGAATCAATATTAAAATCACTGTTGTCGATATTTTCTTCGATTACAGCATGTATTTTTTCAATAAACTGAATATCCTTTTTCTGCAAATAATTTTCGTAAGTATCTTCGTTCACATTTTCTTCAATCTTCTTCTGCGTCCATATTTTATCGCGGAACACTTTTCTGTCACTCAGCAACTGCTCGATACATGCAATCAGATATTCTTTACTAAAAGGCTTTGTAATATAAGCGTTTGCGCCCATGCTTATTGCATTTATTTTAGCTTCATCATCGTTTTTGGCCGTCAGGATAATAACCGGAATATGACTAATCTGAAAATCATCGCGCATTTTTTCCAACATCTCCGTTCCTGTCATTTCGGGCATCATCTGATCGGTCACAACAATATCGGGATGATACAAATACACTTTCTTAAGTCCTTCGACCCCATCGCCGGCTGTATAAACTTTATATTTATCATCCAATTGCAAACGCAAAAGATTGCAAAGATCCTTGTTATCCTCCACAACCAAAAGTGTTGGCAAATCCTTTTTATCAGTGGTAGCCGAATCTACATTTTCATCATAATCAACTTCATCAACTGTTTTTCCCTGAATCTCTGTAATTTTATCACCCACATAAAAATTAACTTCTGTCGAATCAAAATGATCTTTACCTAAAAGCAGTTCAATGGTAAACACTGTTCCCTGATCGGGTTTGTTTTCCGCCTGAATTGTTCCATGATGCAGATTTACAATTTCTTTCGACAAGGCAAGTCCGATTCCTGTTCCCGGGAAATAGGTATTTTTAGAGTTTTCACTCTGGAAAAAGCGCTCGAATATCTCGGAAATCTTATTCTGAGGAATTCCAACTCCGGTATCATCAACTCTGATAAAACATCTTTCTCCATCAGGGGTTAATCCCGCTGTCACATAAATACTTCCTCCTGCCTGTGTAAATTTAAAAGCATTGGAAAGCAAATTTCGTATCACAATCTCCAGTTTTTCCTTATCAGCCCAAATGGAAATTTCTTCGTCAGGCAGATGAAAATTAAAACTTATTTCTTTTTCTTCGGCAAGCAAACTGAATTCATTGTGAAACGAATCGATAAGAGAATTAAGTTCCAGCTGCGATACATGGAGAACCATTTTCCCGTTTTGTATTTTTCTGAAATCAAGAATCTGATTTACAAGTTGAAGCATTTGGCTGGCATTTTTTTCAATCATAGAAACGTATTGTAGCCCTTTTTCTGTGAGTTGTTGCTTTTGCTTTAACTCCTGTATCGGTCCCATTATCAGAGTCAAAGGAGTACGAAGTTCATGCGATATATTCGTGAAGAATTTAATTTTCATCTCCGACACCCGTTGTTCAACATAAATATCATTCCGCACCCTAATGTAAAATAAAACGCCCCGAAAACCGGCATAAACAAGCAACAACGCAATTATTGAGTATATAACGTAAGCTATCCATGACAACCACCACGGCGGCAAAATATTAATCTCTAATGTTCTTTCCGATTTAAGCGAAGTATTTGCTTCATCAACACTTTGAACTCTGAAAACATATTTTCCGGGTGGAATATTCGGATAAGATGCTATTCTGTTCTTCCCATTGAAGTGCCACTCATCTTCGAAACCTTCGAGAATATATTTATACGAAATTCTGTTTTGATTGTAATAATTCAGGGCCGCAAACTCAATTACAAAAGTAGATTGATTGTGTTTCAGTGTTATCGATTTAGCATATCGTATGGATTCCTTCAATATAGGTTGATCCTTAAAACTTCTCAATTCACGGTTCGAGACCTGAAAATTTACTATAAATGTATTGTAATCAAAATTGTAGGTTTCTATTTTCTGAGGATTAAAGGCTAGAATTCCCATTCGGTTTCCGAACCAAAGTTCTCCTGATTGTAGTTTTACAGAACTTTCCTGCTCCATTTGCACATAAGGCAACCCATCGTAACGGTCGAAGTTTCTGAAAGCCTCTTTCTTTTTATCAAATTTGGCCAATGAGTTTTCTGTTACCAACCATAACGAATTGTCATTATCCTCAACAATAGACAAAATAACATCACTAGTCAAACCTTCTTCCAAACTATAAGATTTGAACACCGGATGATGGTTGATTTCATCATAACTTTCCAACTTACTCAACCCTCCACCGAAAACACTTACCCAAATATTCGCAGTAGCATCTTTGTACAAAACATAAATATCATTGTCTGAAATATTAGATCCCTCTTTTTCGTTACGGTAAATCTCGAAATTTATTCGTTTAGGATCTTTAAACCTGCTGTCAAATGACATTAATCCATCGCTCGTTCCCACCCAAACACGACCATTCTTATCTTCGGTGATATTTCTCACCTCCATATAAAGTCCGTACTTGGGATAATTATCGAAACTATTAAACTTATTTTTAAAAACCGTCTTTCCATTTTGTTGGGTCATCAGGTTTAGTCCGCCACCAAACAACGCCACCCAAAAACGGTTATTAGAGTCCTCATAAGTGTAATACACGTCATTACCACTTATCGAAAATGGATCGTTTTCGCTGTAAGTATATCTCGTAAAATTATAGCCCAAAGAAGTCGCCGGATTAGGTTCGGCCTTAACAAGCCCCTCCCCTTTTGTAGAAAACCAAATATTCCCTTTCCGATCCTCCATTATATGATATACACTTCCAATCAAATAATTTTTGGCGGTAAATATCTGTTTTATTTTATAGTTTTCATTCAATTGAAAAACTTCCTGATTACGGGTTGCCACCCAAATATCACCATTTTTCGATTGGAAAAGTGTTTTCACAGCATTATCGGTTGCAGATGTTTGTCCGTTTGCATTAAGATGAAAGAGCTCAAATTGTTGCTTAGGAAAACTCACCTGAAAAATGCCATTTGTTGTTGACGAAAGCCAAAGAATATTGTCGTTATCCAGCAAAATATCGAAATAATTTTAGTACATGACAAAAATTATAAAGCGATATAATTATTTGATTATCAATAAAATAAGTATTATTTTATTGATAAAAGACCTTGAAATTTTGTATCTTTATAGCTGACTAGCAATCGGTTATAATGAAAACAAAAGATTCC
>QKGU01000100.1 GCA_003250325.1 Paludibacter sp. | reverse complement strand
TTTTATCTTTTTCGGCATCACGTTCTCAGCCTGTACTTTAGAAGGTGATACATTCGATCAGGCATTATTAATTGGCAAATGGGTTTCCGGAACTGTACATTACAGATACGACAATGGAGGCACAGGAGCAACATGGGATACAGCAGATGACGTTCAGGAAGCCGAGGCTCAGGAGTTCTCCTGGACATTAGTTCGGACCGAGCTAACACAAATCCACCTCGTAAATGGAAATCCTGACCTACCAAAAATTTATACGGTAACGAAACTTACTGATACATCATTGGAATATGAAGATTCAACTGATGGCACGAAATACTCATTCACAAAAGAGTAATTCAAAAAAAAAAAAAAATTAGTATTTCTGATTAATATCCAACTTACTAAATCCCAAAACAATGAGAAAAGCGTTGAAAATAGGTTTAATAAGCATTGCTGCAATCATTTTTACGATTGCCGTTTCTATATCAATTCTGATGTGGGTTGTTTTTACGCCATCAAAAATAACTCCTATTGTTCGTAGTCAGGTCGATAAATATATCAGCTGTCCTACGGAAATAGGCGAAGTAGAATTGACTTTTTTCAGCACTTTTCCTCAGTTTGGTTTAAAAATTAATCAGATTTTACTCACGAACACTTTGCCGGGAGCATCTTCAGACACACTTCTTTGGGCTAAAACTGCTGTTGCAGCAATTGACATAAACGCGCTTTGGAAGAAAAATGAGCTTATTATAAAAGACGTAGAACTCAGCGATTTTAGCGTTAACGCTTTTGTAGATAGGCAGGGGAAAGCCAATTACGATGTCTATATTTCGGACACCACACAAACGGACACTTCTTCTTTCCAAAACCCGTTCGAAAAAATTGATTTAAGAAGTTTGACACTTCAAAATGGAAATATAACCTACAATAACACAGCTTCGGGCATACAATCTTCAATTACAAATTTAAATGGTGAGTTGAGTTTTAGAATGACTGGCAATGATGTTTTTGCCAATATCAATCTCACAACGCCTAAAATTTCACTCGCTACCGATAGCATTGAATACCTGAAAGAAGCAGAACTAAAAGCCAACCTCCCGCTTCAGTTCAACACCGAAAATGGATTGCTTTCCTTCGATAATTCAAAAGTTACTATCAATGAGCTCACAGCAAATCTTAATGGTAAGGCAAAATATTCTGACTCGAATGGTGATATTGCCACAGCTATAACTTTCGAAACAGAAAGTTGCATGCTTAAGCCAATTCTAAACTTAATTCCAAAACAGTATGCAACATCGCTCGAAGGAATAAAAATGGACGGATTGGTAACAGCAACAGGAAAAATTTCCGGCATTTACAACGAAAACTCAATGCCTTTGTTCGACATGAATATTCAAATGAAAGAAGGAAAATTTGAATATGCTGGACTGCAATACAAACTACGCGACATCATTGGTGATGCCGACGTCAAACTTGACCTGAATAACGATTCTGCATCTCAAGTTATTATCAATGACATTAAGGCTAAAACGGGCGACTCGAATCTGCAAGGAAATGGAACGGTGAATTATATTCTTGCCGACGATATGGACTTTGACCTTAACCTGAAGATGGGCTTGAATTTGGTAGAATTAGAACCCATGATGCCAAGCGACATGCAAATAAAGCTAAGAGGTTGGGCGCAAGGAAGTGCAAAAGCGGTATTCAAACTATCTGAAGCAATGGACTTTAATCTCAAAAAAATGAATATTTCAGGAAAGTTTGATGCTTCGAATTTGGCTGTTACATACGACAGTTTAATTCTAAATGCCGATAAAGCCAAATTGGATTTATCACTCCCTGGCAAAAAAGGCAAACCGGATAATTTCTTAACGGCTGGTCTTTGGCTTAACAAAGGAAAAATATTTCAGGGGAAAAATACGGAAGTCAATATCTCGAATGGAAATTTGCTAGCTAAAACAACAAACATTA
>QKGU01000025.1 GCA_003250325.1 Paludibacter sp. | reverse complement strand
TTCGGGAAAAAGTTTTATCAATTCTCTGTCTGTTGTAAAAATATCTTCCGGATCGCCTGAAAGTGCTGCCCAACGGAAAGGTCCTTTGCCAGCGCAAAAAAGCGGACGAATGAATTTAGGAACAAAACCTTCGTAATCGAAAGCATGTTCCTCACCTCCCTGACGTGCAAATTCCCGTAAATTATTTCCGTAATCGAACGTAACACTGCCACGCTTTTGCATTTCGAGCATAAATCCAACGTGACGTGCCATACTTTTCAACGATTTTACTTTATACAAAGTTGGATTGGATTTTCTCAATTCGAGTGCTTCTGATAAAGTTAAACCATTAGGTATATAACCGTTCAGCGGATCGTGTGCTGAAGTTTGATCAGTCAGAATTTCCGGAATGATATTGTCGTTCAATAACTTTTCCAATGTGTCGCCAATATCACCAACCAAACCAATGGAGACGGCATCTCCTTTTTCTTTTGCATCCAGAGCCCATTTTATTGCTTCATGGTAATCAAAAGTCATCTTGTCAATGTAGCGAGTTTCCAATCGTTTTTTTATTCGTTCCGGATCAACATCCACACCCAGATAAGTTGCACCGGCCATAGTGGCTGCAAGCGGTTGTGCGCCACTCATACCTCCAATTCCACCGGAAACAATCAGTTTGTGACTTAAATCACCATTGAAATATTTTCGTCCGCATTCGGCGAAAGTTTCGTACGTTCCTTGTAAAATTCCTTGCGAACCGATGTAAATCCAGCTTCCGGCAGTCATTTGTCCGTACATTATTAATCCGCGTGATTTTAATTCTTCGAAATGTTCCCAGTTTGCCCATGCGGGAACAAGATTGCTGTTGGCAATTAAAACGCGCGGAGCCTGTGGATGCGAACGAATCAAACCAATGGGTTTGCCGGATTGAACCAGCAACGAATGATTTTCGTCCATTTCCAGCAAAATGCGGATAATTTCTTTAACCGCTTCAACATTCCGTGCTGCCTGACCCATTCCGCCATAAACAATCAGGTTTGCGGGATCTTCTGCCACTTCCGCATCTAAATTATTCAGCAGCATTCGCAAAGGCGCTTCGGTTTGCCACGATTTTGCATGAAGTTCATTACCGGTTGGGGCTTTATAATGGGGATGATTTGCGTATTTTTTAATAAATTCCGAATAATTCATGACATTCATTTTTTAGACTTATGTTATGTGCTTCAGCTTGCTGGTTGAGATGTTTAATGATTTGTTTTGATTGAATCAGCGATATCGATTTCTCAATGTCGTCGGAGAAAATACGGTCGGTGTCAGCAAAACTGATATGTTCACGGATCAGTTTATGTGCTTCATCAATCAAAATTCCGGATTTTAATGGCTTTCTGAAATCAAAACCCTGAGCAGCCGTAATCAGTTCTATTGCCAGAATTTTTTCCAGATTCTCAATTATTTTTAAACTTTTTCGTACGCTTATCGAACCCATACTTACATGATCTTCCTGACCGAGTGAAGTGGGAATACTGTCGGCACTCGCCGGGAAACAAAGCGTTTTGTTTTCGCTTGCTAATGCTGCCGTTGTGTATTGAAGTATCATGAAACCTGAATTAAGGCCGGTATGACTCATCAATAATTTAGGAAGTCCGGGCACGCTTTCCATCATGGATAGATACACGCGTCTGTCAGAGATGTTTCCTAATTCGGCTGCTGCCAATCCGGCATAATCTATTGGTAAAGCAATGGGCTGACCGTGAAAGTGCCCTCCGCTAATGGTTTTATCTTCCGAGAAAATAATCGGATTGTCGGTCACAGAATTGATTTCGATAAGAATCGTTTCTTTCAAATGTAGCCATGCGTTTCGGGATGCACCGTGAACCTGAGGAATACAGCGAAGTGAGTATGGATCCTGAACGCGATGGCAATTACGATGTGATTTTACAATCTCCGAATTTTTGAGAAGCATTCTCATTCTTTT
>QKGU01000374.1 GCA_003250325.1 Paludibacter sp. | reverse complement strand
ATTATATTTATAAAAAGACGACAATATGTCGTCTTTTTTTTTGTTTACGATGTTTTACTTTTAAAAATCAGTAACTTTGCAACGCAAAAGAAATTTTAATCGGGTTTATGAGAAATATAATAATAGCTGATAATCAGGATATATCTAAATTGGGTTGGAGGTTTATTCTTGAACGGCAGTTCGGTATTTCTGATATTACTGAAGTGCAGGGAAAAGTTGATTTGCTATCTGAAATCAACGAAAAACCAGATTCTTTGGTTATCCTCGATTATACTCTTTTCGACTTTGAAAGTGTGAACGATTTGATAATTCTTCAGATAAGATTCGAGCATACTGACTGGATTCTATTTTCAGAGGAGCTGAGCGATGATTTTTTGAGAACATTGCTCTTCAATACCAATTCGTTCAGCGTATTACTGAAAGATAGCTCAGCCGAAGAAATTCAAACAGCGTTTAAAGAAGCAGCAAAAGGGAATAGGTTTATTTGTAATCATGTAAGCAATATGCTACTTGACAATACAAAAAACAATGCTAAAATGCCGGTTAGACAAATTCTTACTACGACTGAACAGGAAATTCTGAAAGAAATGGCATTGGGCAAATCGACTAAAGAAATTGCCGCAAAAAGGCACGTCAGCATTCATACTGTGATGACGCACAGAAAAAATATTTTTAGAAAAATAGAAGTAAATAATGTACATGAAGCAACAAAGTATGCAATGCGAGCTGGTATTGTGGATTTAGCCGAGTATTACATTTGATATAGGATTATGAATATTGCAGCCTTATTATCGGGAGGAGTTGATAGCTCTGTTGTTGTGCATCTTTTAAAAGAGTCGGGTTATACGCCTACACTTTTTTATATCAAAATAGGGATGGATGATGACGAGTTATTACATTGCAGCTCGGAAGAAGATATTGAAATGGCTTCGCTCATAGCTAAAAGATATGGGTGTAAGTTGGAAATAGTTGACCTGCATCAGGATTATTGGGACAATGTGGTGGCTTATACCATTGAAAAGGTGAAGCTGGGTCTGACTCCTAATCCGGATGTAATGTGTAATAAACTGATTAAGTTTGGAGTATTTGAACAGCGTGTAGGAAAAGGTTTTGATAAAACGGCTACCGGTCATTACGCAACTACTACTGAGCGTAACGGAAAAACCTATTTGTCTACAGCAAAAGATCCTGTGAAAGATCAAACTGATTTTTTGGCTCAGATCAATTCTATTCAGGTTTCAAAATTAATGTTCCCGGTCGGTAGTTTGATGAAAAATGAGGTTCGGGATATTGCTTTAAGAGCAAATCTGCCCAGTGCAAAACGTCAGGATAGTCAGGGTATTTGTTTTCTTGGGAAAGTGAATTACAACGATTTTATTCGCCGCTATCTGGGTGAAAAGGAAGGACCGATTGTGGAACTCGAAACAGGAAAAATTCTCGGTCGACACAAAGGATATTGGTTTCATACGGTTGGTCAGCGTAAAGGATTAGGTCTTTCCGGCGGACCATGGTATGTGATAAAGAAAGATGTTCCCGGAAATATTGTGTATGCTTCAAAAGGTTTCGACGTAGAAGCTCAATATGGCAACGAATTTTCGATGAAGAATTTCCATTTCATAACGGATAATCCCTGGGAAAATATGTCAGAAGTAGATGTAACTTTCAAAATCCGTCATACACCAGAGTTTACAAAAGGTAAGATTGCGAAAACGAATGATGGTTATCATCTTATTTCAGAACATAAATTACAGGGAATTGCCCCTGGACAATTCGGAGTCATATATGATGCGCAATCAAATATCTGTATTGGAAGTGGTGAAATAGCATAAAATAAATCAACATAATATGAAAAAGGTTAGCTTGCGAAATCAAGCTAACCTTTTTTCATTTGCTGTATTTGGATTATATACTTGCAAAGCCTTGTTCCAAATCAGCTTTTATATCAACGATGTTTTCAATTCCTACTGAAATGCGCAATAATCCTGGGAAAACGCCTGACGAGATTTTATCTTCGGGAGATAGCTGCTCGTGAGTTGTGGTGGCGGGATGAATTATCAACGATTTAGCATCACCAACATTTGCCAGATGGCTGATTAGCTTCAGGCTATTAATCAACTTATCGGCCTTTTCTGAATCACCTTTTAATTTAAACGAAATTACGCCTCCAAATCCACGTTTAAGATATTTAGTCGCTAGAGCGTGATATGGGCTGCTCTTTAATCCCGGATAGTTTACATATTCCACTGCCGGATGATTTTCGAGCCATGTAGCCAATTCGAGTGCATTTTGTACGTGACGTTCTACTCTGAGCGAAAGAGTTTCGAGTCCCTGCAACAGTAAAAATGAATTGAACGGGCTGATTGCATTTCCCCAGTCGCGCAAACCTTCTACACGTGCACGTATGTTGAAAGCAATATTTCCGAATGGCCCGTTGGTTCCGAATACATCCCAAAATACCAATCCGTGATAACTGTCCGATGGTTCCGTGAATGCAGGAAATTTACCGTTGCCCCAGTTGAATTTTCCGCTGTCGATAATTACGCCACCAAGCGAAGTTCCGTGTCCGCCAATCCATTTTGTGGCAGACTCAACAACTATACTTGCTCCGTGTTCGATTGGACGGAAAATGGCACCGCCCGCACCGAACGTATTGTCTACAATCAACGGAATACTGTGTTTATCAGCAACAGCAGCAATAGCTTCGAAATCAGGAATGTTCAAATCCGGATTTCCGATTGTTTCAATATAAAGAGCTTTTGTGTTGTCATCAATCAGAGCTTCAAACGTTTCAGGTTTGTCGTCCGAAGTGAATTTGACATCTACGCCAAGACGTTTAAACTGGTTTTTGAACTGATTGTATGTTCCGCCGTATAAATGCGAAGTCGATACGAAATTATCTCCGGCCTGAACGATATTGTTGATTGCCAGAAATTGTGCCGACTGACCTGACGAAGTAGCAAGGGCACTTACGCCGCCTTCGAGTGCAGCAATGCGTTTCTCAAACACATCGGTGGTTGGGTTCATTAATCGGGTGTAAATATTTCCGAATTTGCGCAGTGCAAAAAGATCAGCACCATCGGCTGCATCATCGAACACATAAGAACTTGTTTGATAAATCGGAACTGCACGTGCTTTTGTTGTTCCATCCACTACCTGACCTGCATGCACTTGCAGCGTCTCAAATTTGTAATTGCTTTCTGACATATTTTTTTATTTTAACTGCAAACAGTAAACAGCAAGCGATTTAAAAAAACGCTTCAGAAAATTTTTTCCTGCTGACTGTTGCATCGAATTGTTTTGAATTGAAAAATGTATTGAAAATTGCTTACTGTTTACCGCTTACTGTTTCTTACAAAGGGTATTCTTCGAATGCATACAACAATGTTGACAAGTAACGTTCACCGGTATCAGGCAACAAAGCCACAATGTTTTTGCCTTTGTTTTCTGGGCGACGAGCCAATTCGGTTGCGGCGAAGGCTGCAGCTCCTGATGAAATGCCCACTAAAAGTCCTTCTTCTTGAGCTAGCTGGCGTGATGTAAGAATCGCGTTGTCGTTGCTTACAGGAATAATCTCATCTACAACATTTCCATCAAAGTTTTTAGGAACAAATCCTGCTCCGATGCCCTGAATTTTGTGTGGTCCCGCACTGCCACCTGATAGTACAGGAGAATCGGCCGGTTCAACAGCAACGATTTTTATATTTGGATTTTTTTCTTTCAAATACTTACCTACTCCACTAACGGTTCCACCGGTTCCCACACCAGCAACAAAGATGTCTACTTTCCCATCGGTGTCGTTCCATATTTCAACACCGGTAGTACGATAGTGTACAGCAGGATTTGCCGAATTCTCGAATTGTTGTGGAATAAATGAAGCCGGATTTTCAGCGTGAAGTTCTTCTGCTTTTGCAATAGCTCCTTTCATTCCGTTTGCTCCCGGAGTAAGAACTAAATTTGCTCCCAACGCTTTTAATAAATTACGACGTTCGAGACTCATCGTTTCTGGCATAGTAAGAGTAAGTTTATAGCCTTTTACAGCTGCCACCAATGCCAGTCCAATGCCTGTGTTTCCGCTGGTAGGTTCGATAATTTCAACGCCGGGTTTCAAAATGCCTTTTGCCTCGGCATCTTCTATCATCGAAAGTGCGATACGTTCTTTTACGCAACCTGCTGGATTGAATGATTCCAGTTTCGCGATAACATTAGCTCCAAGTTCTTTTTTTGAACCATAATTAGAAAGATACACAAGTGGCGTATTTCCTATTAACTCTGTAAGGTTGTTTGCTATTTTTGCCATAATGATAAGTGTTTATGTGTTATAATTTTCATATTACAAAAATACAATGTCGTATATGCTTTCACAATCGCAAAGAAAGGGTATTTTTTATACCATATTTATGGTATATGATTATTATTTGTTGCTCTGAATTTGTGATTTACGATTGGCTTCCACGATTGTCCTGACCCTGACTCTCTTTATTCTGGAATAAATATTTTTTCCTCATATTTTTGTTTAATTAGCTGAACATGATAATTGGTTCACTTGTTTCTAAGTTTTCATTTTTGTATCTTTGCAGGTTTTAAAAAACATAGCTTTGGCAACAAATTCCGACATACAACCCGTAGATGCTTCAGAGCAGGTAGAAGTAATTGGCGCGAGGGTTCACAATCTGAAAAACATAGATGTTTCCATTCCACGCAACGCATTAACTGTGATAACTGGACTGAGCGGAAGCGGCAAATCGTCGTTGGCTTTCGACACAATTTTTGCCGAAGGACAGCGTCGCTATATTGAAACTTTTTCCGCGTATGCCCGTAGTTTTTTGGGAAATATGGATCGTCCGGATGTGGATAAAATTACCGGATTAAGTCCTGTAATTTCCATCGAACAAAAAACAACTAACAAAAATCCTCGTTCTACGGTAGGAACAACTACCGAAATTTACGATTTTCTGCGTTTGCTATATGCCCGTGCAGGAGAGGCTTTTTCGTATGTTACCGGAGAAAAAATGGTCAAATATTCCGAAGATCAGATCGTCGATTTGATTTTGAAGGAATACGAAGGTAAAAAAACTTTTCTGTTGGCTCCACTGGTGCGTGGTCGTAAAGGACATTATAAGGAATTGTTCGAACAGGTTCGGAAGAAAGGTTATCTGAATGTTCGCATTGATGGCGAAATACGTGAAGCAACACATGGATTGAAGGTGGATCGTTATAAAAATCACGATATTGAAGTGGTTATTGATAAACTTCTGGTTTCGGAAAAAGATCGTCAACGTCTGAAGCAATCTATGCAAAAGGCGATGCAACAAGGAAACGGTATCGTAATGTTGCTGGAAAAAGATCAGGATGAAGCCCGTTACTTTAGTAAAATGCTGATGTGTCCTACCAGCGGTATTTCGTACGACGAACCTGCTCCTCATAATTTTTCATTCAATTCGCCTCATGGCGCTTGTCCGCATTGCAAAGGGCTGGGTTATGTGAATCAAATCGATATGGTGAAAATCATTCCCGATCGTACGATTAGCATTTATAACGGTGGGATTGCTCCGCTTGGAAAGCATAAAAATACCACCATCTTCTGGCAAATTGAAGCGATATTGGATAAATATGGCTATACCCTCAAAACGCCGTTGGAAAATGTGTCGGATGAAGCCATCGACGAAATCATGAATGGTACCGAAGAAAGATTGCATATTAAAAATCATACCATCGGAACTAATTACTTTCTGAGCTACGATGGTATTTTGAAATATATCGATCTGGAAGCCGAAAACTCAGCTTCGGCCACCGAGCAAAAATGGGCAAGTCAGTATTCGAAAACAGTAAAATGTCCGGAATGTAACGGTGCAAAACTTAAAAAAGAGTCGTTGCATTTCCGAATTCATGATAAAAATATTGCTGAACTTTCAGCCATGGATATTTCCGAATTGTCCGAATGGTTGGAAAATGTAGATGCTTATTTATCCGAAAAACAAAAAACGATTGCGGCGGAAATATTAAAGGAAATCCGTACCCGGTTGCAGTTTTTGTTGGATGTGGGATTAAATTATTTGTCGTTGAACCGCAGTTCGCAATCTCTCTCGGGCGGTGAAAGTCAGCGTATCCGACTTGCAACGCAAATAGGTTCTCAATTGGTAAATGTGCTTTATATATTGGATGAGCCAAGTATTGGGTTGCATCAGCGGGACAATCAACGTCTGATTCGTTCGTTGAAACAATTGCGCGATACTGGTAATTCTGTGATTGTGGTGGAACACGATAAAGATATGATGTTGGCCTCCGATTATGTGGTGGATTTAGGTCCGCATGCAGGCCGGCATGGCGGTGAAGTAGTTTTTGCCGGAACGCCAGACGAAATGCTTAAGGCCGATACACTGACTTCAGCCTATTTGAATGGTACGAAACGAATTGAGATACCGAAGGAGGTACGTCCCGGAAATGGAAAATCAATCACCATCCGTGGCGCAAAAGGAAACAACCTGAAAAATATCGACGTCACTTTTCCTCTGGGGAAAATGATTTGTGTAACCGGAGTTTCGGGAAGTGGAAAATCGACATTAATCAATGAAACATTACAGCCTATTCTTAGCCAGAAATTCTATCGCTCGTTGCAGGATCCGTTGCCTTACGATAGTGTGGAAGGATTGGAAAATATAGATAAGATCGTGGAAGTGGATCAATCGCCTATCGGACGCACGCCACGTTCCAATCCTGCAACTTACACAGGCGTTTTTTCAGATATTCGTAACGTATTTGTTACTCTTCCTGAAGCGAAAATCAGAGGTTATAAACCGGGACGTTTCTCGTTTAATACGGCTGGAGGACGATGCGAAACTTGTGGTGGAAACGGATATAAAACTATAGAAATGAATTTCTTGCCCGATGTACATGTGGCTTGCGAAAGTTGTGATGGGAAAAGGTATAATAAGGAAACGCTGGAAGTTCGTTTTAAAGGAAAATCAATTGCTGATGTGCTCGATATGACTATCAATCAGGCTGTGGAGTTCTTCGAAAATCAACCGTCAATTCTTAATAAGATAAAAACCTTACAAGACGTTGGCTTGGGATATATCAAACTTGGACAATCCAGTACAACACTTTCGGGTGGAGAAAGTCAGCGGGTAAAATTAGCCACAGAACTCTCGAAACGCGATACAGGAAAAACACTTTATGTGCTTGATGAACCAACCACAGGGTTGCATTTCGAAGATATACGTGTGCTTCTTGGTGTTTTGAACCGACTTGTGAATAGAGGAAATACGGTTGTTATTATCGAACACAATATGGATGTGATAAAAGTTGCCGACCATATAATTGATATTGGCCCTGAAGGTGGAGCTGCAGGCGGAAAAGTGATGTGTACCGGAACGCCACAGGAAGTTGCAGCTTATACAGCAAGCGAAACTGGGAGGTTTTTAAAACTTGAGTTGGAATAATTGTTTGATAAAAACGCAGGTAAATAATTTTACTCCGAAATTCTTGTAAGTGCTGGCCCCAGTTTTTTTATTTTTTGTTGAGGGGCACTGAAGGAACTTATTGTTTCCGACAACCCATCGCTGTC
>QKGU01000424.1 GCA_003250325.1 Paludibacter sp. | reverse complement strand
TTTAAAAACTAATTTTACTACAACAAATAAAAAACCCCAACGTTTGCGAAGGGGCTAATTTATAACATTATTCTACCGTTACCGACTTGGCAAGATTGCGCGGCTGATCTACATCACAACCTTTTACAACAGCTATATGGTAAGCAAGTAACTGTAATGGAATGGCTGCCAAAAGCGGAACCAAACATTCTTCTGTATCGGGAATACTGATAATATAATCCGACAAATTGCTTACCACAACATCACCTTCCGTCACAATAGAAATGATTTTACCTTTTCGGGCTTTTATTTCCTGAATATTGCTCACTACTTTTTCGTACATACCGGCACTTGGAGCAATTACAACAACCGGCATTTCATGACTGATAAGTGCAATCGGTCCGTGTTTCATTTCAGCTGCCGGATATCCTTCGGCATGAATATATGAAATTTCCTTCAATTTCAAAGCACCTTCCAAAGCTACAGGGAAGTTGTAACCACGACCCAAATAAATAAAATTCTGAGCATAAGTAAATGTTTTTGCAAATTCGGCAATCACATTATCCTGTTTCAGAATCAAACTCATTTTTTCAGGAATTTTTCCAAGCTCAGAAACTACCTTAAGATATTTTTCGTTATCCAAAGTTCCTTTTTCTTTTCCGATCATCATCGCAAGCATCGTCAATACAGTTACCTGAGCCGTAAACGCTTTTGTCGAAGCAACCCCGATTTCAGGTCCGGCATGTGTATAACAACCCGAGTGAGTATTACGTGGAATGGAAGAACCAACTACATTACAAATACCAAAAATAAATGCGCCATTCGATTTTGCAAGTTCTACAGCAGCCAATGTATCAGCTGTTTCGCCCGATTGTGATATCGCTATAACCACATCATCACAATTAATTACCGGCTTACGGTATCTAAACTCAGAAGAATATTCCACTTCTACAGGGATGCGGGCAAATTCCTCAATGGCATATTTCCCAATCAAACCGGCATGCCAGGAAGTTCCGCAAGCAGTAATGATAATACGTTTTGCATTCAGGAATTTTTCCTTATTGTCGATAAAACCAGCCAATGTGATATTGTTCTCATCAATATTTACACGACCACGCATGCTGTCGCTGAGGGTCTTTGGCTGTTCGAAAATTTCTTTAATCATAAAATGCGGATAACCACCTTTCTCCAACTGACTCAAAGTCATTTCGAGCTTCATCACCTCATGGTTTTTTTCCACATTACCTATTGTCTTTATTTTCAAACTTTTTCCCCGTTCAAGAGTAACAATCTCTTCTTCGCCGATATACACAACTTTATCAGTGTACTCTACGATTGGAGTTGCATCAGAAGCCAGAAAAAATTCATCTTCACCAATACCCACAACCAACGGACTACCTTTACGGGCAGCCACAATTACATCCGGACGTCCCTTTTCAATTACCGCAATCGCATAAGCTCCTACAACCTGATTCAAAGCCAACTGCACAGCTGTAGACAAATCGATATTATTCGATTTTTTTACATACTCAATCAACTGGATTAAAACTTCAGTATCAGTCTGACTATAAAAAGTGTAGCCATGTTCTTTCAACCCTTCTTTCAACACAGCATAGTTTTCAATAATCCCGTTGTGGATTAATGCCAACTCTTCCGACTGAGAATAGTGAGGATGGGCATTTACAGTATTGGGCTCGCCATGAGTTGCCCAACGGGTATGAGCGATACCTACAGTACCATTTATATTTTGTTGTTCTGCGAATCTAACCAGATCAGAAACTTTCCCTTTTGCTTTATAAACATTCAGTTTGTCATCATTCAACAGGGCAATACCAGCACTGTCATATCCACGATATTCCAATCGTTGTAATCCTTTTATCAGGATAGGATATGCTTGTTTATTTCCAATGTAACCTACAATTCCACACATAAGTTTGAATTTTTATTTTACAAAATCATTATTAATATCCTTTTCGAAG
>QKGU01000388.1 GCA_003250325.1 Paludibacter sp. | reverse complement strand
AAACCTGGCGGCACGCTGATTTACGACGGTAACGGGTTTAAAAAGTTTCCAACCCGCACAGATATAAACATTTACAGAATAGACGCTACAGAATATGCTTATGCTAATGACACCTCGAAAACCATTAACATGATCATTTTGGGAGGTTTGCTAAAAGTTCGCCCAATAGTGAAAATCGAAAATGTTTTGAAAGGCCTGAAAAAATCTCTGCCCGAAAGACATCATCATTTGTTATCGATGAATGAAAAAGCTTTGGAAATTGGTATGAACCTGATTTCGAAAGAATAGATTTGAAAAATACATCAAGAAAAAGGTCGTTTCTGAATTCAGAAGCGACCTTTTTTTGTTCTTTATAAAATTGAAAATCATTCCATTACCGTTTTTACGACTGCCCAATTGTTTTTTTCTTTGAAATATTCTAATTTCAATCCATACAGATTAGCTTCTGCTTCAATCAGTGGAATATCTTCCACATAGAAGCCACTCATATACAATTCGCCTCCACTTTTGAGACATGAAGCATATTTATCAATATCAGCCAAAAGGATGTTGCGGTTAATGTTTGCCAAAATAATGTCGAATTGCAATCCTCTGAGAAGTTCCGCACCACCCAGTTTCACTTCGATTCCCGTGATATTATTTAAAGCAATATTCTCAATCGAATTCTCAACGCACCAGGTGTCTATATCTATGGCAAGAAGTTCCTTTGCTCCTCTCATTGCTGCTAAAATTGCCAACACAGATGTTCCACAACCCATATCCAGTACTTTTTTGTCGGCTAAATCCATTTTCAACAATTCACCTATTACCAGACTCGTTGTTTCATGGTGTCCTGTGCCAAAAGCCATTTTAGGATCGATAACAATGTCGTATTTCGCGTCAGGAATATTCTTGTGAAACGAACTGTGGATTACACATTCGTCTCCAATGATGATAGGTTCGAAATAATGCTTTTCCCATTCTTCGTTCCAGTTTTTCGATTCTATCTGAGCATGCTCGTATTCTATACTCGCTTCGAATGGAAAAGTTGCCAGTAAATTCTCGATCTTCGATTCGTCATATAACGACGAAGGTATATAAGCAATCAATCCGCTTTCTGCAGGAACAAAACTATCAAAACCTATTTCTCCCAATTCAGAAGCGAGCACATCCGAAATATATTCTTCGAAAGGTTCGATACCAAAGTTTACTTCTATGTAATCCATGTTAATGTATAATGTAATTAATTATTAAACAATCCGTTTTTAAAAATGATTGAAAAGAAAGATTCTTTTTGTAAATATTCAGAAAGAATTAAACATTCTTCTCTTATCTTTGTCTAAATAATATGCAAATATACGCATTTTAAAATTCATTTGTTCGACAAACAAAAAAATGCTCTTTTCAACATAAAAACCCCTCTAAAAAACCAGTCTAATGGCATGATTATTGTTGAATAATTATAAAAAAACAACCACCCAACATAAAGTAACAGGAGGTATTATCATGAAACGATTCACATTTATTATTACGCTTGCTTTATTGACTCCGTTATTCGGTTTTAGTCAATCAGAGCAATTTGTCGATGATGTTTATTTTCGTCCGAGCGACGCAAAAAAGAATCAGAACACAGAAAAAAACATTGTAAGCAAAGAAACTACTGCCCGTTACAAAAACGGTGCAAAGGAAATCATTTTTATAGATCGCCAGAAAAATAATCCTGAAATTTCAGATCAAGATACTACAATTCTTTTAGGACAGGCAAACGACAGCACTGAATATGAAGAAGATGGATACTATCTGAACGGATTCAATGGTTCACAATCGGATTTAGAATATGCTGAACGTATCAGACGTTTTCATAATCCCAAATATGAAGTTTTTATAGCTGATCCAAGATATAATGATATTTACTTTTTGAATAACAACGACTGGAATGTTTATATCGATGGCTCATACGCATACGTAACACCAACATGGACAAATCCTTATTGGTGGAATTATAATTATAGCCCATACAGTTATTATGGAAACTGGGGTTGGGGAAATAGCTGGTATTCACCTCACTATGGATACGGAGGCTACAGCCCCTGGTTAGGTTACAATAGCTATTACGGATTTGGTGGATTCGGAAGTTATTATGGCTATGGAGGTTGGGGCTATGGTTATGGCGACTACTATGGATATGGAGGATATTATGGCTACGGATATCCATATTACGGTTATGGTTACGGAAGCTATTACGGATACCCATATTATGGTTATGGACATGGCGGTTATGGTAGATATTGGGGAAATCACGAATATTATAGTAGTAAAGTAAACAGACAAGGATCAACAACAAATCAAGTAAGCAGAACAGGTGGAACAAGCTCTCCGGTTCAAAATATAACAGGAAGAAGTAGCATAAATTCTTCAACTCAAAATCCATATACAGTTGTAAGTGGGTCAAGAGCTAACGGACGTACAAATACTAATACGTCTTCAAATATTGTCTCTAACAGCAGACAGACTGTAACAAATGGATATAGTTCGACAGGAAGGACTGTTAGAAATCCCGAAAATGGAATTGGAATTGTACGCAATAACGATTCAAGAACTACTAGAACGTCTACTTATCAAACTAATAATTCAGACGCTAATAGAACCAGAACTGAAACTATCAATATTAATACGAGACCGCGCACTACAACAGTAGTTTCAACTCCGTCAACCAATTCTAAAGCTTCAGAAAGAAGTTATTCTTCAGAATCCAACAATTCCAGAACTAACTCTACTTACAACAGTGTAAACAGAAGCTCAAGCAATTACTCTACTCCAAGTTCAAATTATAACAGAAGTAGCAGTCAGTCTTCCTATAGCAGTGGAAGCTCATCATCCAGTAGTTCTTATTCTGGTGGAAGTTCAGGTGGCGGAGGGTCAAGAAGTTCAGGTGGAAATTCCGGTGGAGGAAGAAGATAATTTTATAAAAAACAGTTCAGTAAAATTTGCATTTATAGCACAATCGTTTAACACAATACTACAATGAAAAAGGTAATAGTAGCATTTGCATTAATTTTATGTATTCCTAATTTATTTGCTCAAACAGAATTTGAAGCTTTAAAGTACGCTCAGACAGACATTAATGGAACAGCGAGATATATGAGTATGGCCGGTGCTTTTGGTGCATTAGGAGGTGATGCTTCAGCAATAAAAGATAATCCAGCAGGTTTGGGGATATATAGAAAGTCTGAAATATCTGGTTCTTTGAATGTTTTAATGGGCAATACAATATCTAATTGGAAATATGATAATTCCGGCACTCTGAAAGATTCGTATGGATATGGAGATTTATATAAATTTGGAGCTAATAATTTCTCGGTTATATTTGCCTCACCAACATGGAGAAACGAAAGTGGTACGCAGGGATTATTAAGTTCTAACATTTCTTTCTCATACAATAGATTAAAGAACTTTGATCGAAATCTTTACCTTATTTCCGGACCATCAACATCATCAATGACTGATTATATGGGTTATTTCTCTAAAGGACATAACAGCAGTGAACTGTCTTATAATTCTGACATTAGTGAGTTGTTCGGAAATCAAGACATACCAACATTATCCATTTATGGATATCAGGGATATTTAATTGACTCAATAGCACCTTACGAATGGGGGTCTTCGGTATATAACAATAAAATTAACCCCAAATACACATTATCCGAAAGAGGTCACTTAGATGAGTATTCTGTAGGCTGGGCCGGAAATTTCAGTAATTCATTTTATTTTGGGGCAACTCTGAATTATCAGGTTTTGAACTATACGGGATATGGAAATTATTCAGAAACATTCGGCACTGAAGGAGACATGATTATGGGTGATACAATCTACACCAAAGGAAGTGCTTTGAATTTGAAAATTGGAGCTATTTATTCGCCATCCGATTTTTTACGATTGGGTTTATCTATTCATACGCCAACAATATTTTCAATTTCCGAGAATTATTATTCCACACTAGATTATAACAGACCCGACTTAAGCTATGGAACAATTGTTGCCCCTAATGTACAAACATCTTATCAGCTTCAAACCCCATTACGTATTAATGCCAGCGTAGCATTTATACTAGGAACAAAAGGGCTTCTTAGTGCCGAATATGATTACAACTTTAATACAGGCTCCAGATTAATGAGCGAAAATGGAAATAGCACTGATTATTCAGATGAGAATCAGGGTATGTCTCAAGTATTAAACAATTCACGCACCATAAAAATTGGTGGAGAGTATAGAGTATCAGAGAACTTCTCATTAAGAGCAGGGTTCGCAAATACAAGTAACGAAACAAGACCTGATGCAGTAAAACTTCTGAAAGAAAATACAAAAAAAGTTGACACATCTTATTTCTTAAACAATAGTACAAATTATTTGTCTTTAGGCTTCGGTTACCACGAATCAGGTTGGTTTGTTGATTTTGCGTATATGAACAAAATGTTGAATGAAACGTTCTACGCATATAATCCCAGCCAATTACCATATGAAGTTAATCCTGCAACAGTAATTACCAGCAATAATAATATGGTGGTTACTTTGGGATTCAAATTCTAAATAATTGATAAGTAATTGAAAGAAATTTGTTTATATTTTGCTAAAAGGTCGGTTTCTCCGGCCTTTTTATTTTAGTCTCAACTTAATTAATCCTTTGAATTATCCTCAAATCATTCTATTGCTTATCTGTTTAAAAAATTGTACCTTTGCACCCTCAAAAATTAGAAAACAATAAGCAAATCAGCATAATAAAATGTCTTTACAATCCGAAATTCTTCGCCGACGCACCTTTGCTATTATCAGCCATCCCGATGCAGGGAAAACAACATTAACCGAAAAATTACTTTTATTCGGGGGTGCTATTCACGTTGCAGGAGCCGTAAAATCTAACAAAATAAAGAAAACCGCTACTTCCGACTGGATGGAAATAGAAAAACAACGTGGAATTTCGGTAGCGACATCTGTTATGGGATTTGAGTACCGCGACTATAAAATCAACATTCTCGACACACCAGGTCACCAGGATTTTGCAGAAGATACTTACCGCACGCTTACAGCTGTTGACAGCGTTATCATTGTGGTTGACACCGCCAAAGGGGTTGAAGCACAAACCCGAAAATTAATGGAAGTTTGCCGTATGCGCAATACTCCTGTTATGATCTTCGTCAACAAGATGGATCGTGAAGGAAAAGATGCTTTTGACTTGCTTGACGAATTGGAAGCAGAATTGGGCATTGCTGTTCGACCACTAAGCTGGCCAATCAATCAGGGATATGCATTCAAAGGTGTATATAACATATACAAAAATAATTTGCAGCTCTTCACTCCGAATAAACAATCGATAAGTGAATCGGTAGAATTATCGGACATAGAAAGCAAAGAATTAGATAAACTTGTAGGAGAAAATGACGCTAATAAACTCCGGGAAGATTTGGAACTAATCAATGGAGTTTATTCGGGATTCGACAAAGAGAAATATTTAGCCGGACAGTTAGCACCCGTATTTTTTGGTAGCGCATTGAATAATTTTGGTGTAAAGGAGCTTTTGGATTGCTTCGTAGAAATAGCGCCGTCGCCAAGACCAATACATACACAAGAACGCGCTGTAGATCCTTATGAAAATAATTTTTCAGGATTTATTTTCAAAATACACGCCAACATGGATCCAAACCATAGAAGTTGTATCGCTTTCGTAAAAATTTGTTCCGGAAAATTTGAGCGAAACGTGAACTACAAACACATTCGCCACGGCAAAATGATGCGTTTCTCCTCTCCAACTGCCTTCATGGCACAGAAAAAAGAAACTGTGGACGAAGCTTATGCAGGAGATATTGTTGGATTACCTGATACCGGAAATTTCAAGATCGGTGACACGTTAACGGCCGGTGAAGAACTTCATTTCAAAGGGATTCCTAGTTTCTCACCTGAAATGTTTAAATACATTGAGAACGCTGATCCAATGAAAACCAAACAACTGGAAAAAGGAGTAAATCAGCTAATGGACGAAGGTGTTGCTCAGTTATTTACAAGTGAATACAACGGGCGAAAAATTATTGGTACTGTAGGGCAACTTCAGTTCGAAGTAATTCAGTATCGTTTATTGCACGAATATGGCGCACAATGTCGTTGGGAACCAATTTCGTTGTACAAAGCTTGTTGGATAGAAAGTGACGATGCCGTGGAACTCGACAATTTCAAGAAACGGAAAGTACAATATATGGCGAAAGACAAAGAAGGCCGTGATGTGTTTTTGGCTGACTCGGGCTATGTGCTCCAAATGGCTCAAAACGATTTCAAAAATATCAAATTCCATTTTACTTCGGAATTTTAAACAAAATCTATTCATAAAGAAAGGCAGTCTGAAATTCAGATTGCCTTTCCATTTTTATAGTTAAAAAACACTTACAAACTATACCTTAACACGAAATTTGACCTAAAATTGGTCTATTAATTATTTAACACTACATTCGTTAGTCGATCGAGATTTTGTTCATTGGCAGGAATTACTATAGCTGCCGCTTTTCGGGCAACTTCTTCATCATCAAATTCCTGAATCCAATTTACATTCGTTCCATTGTCATAAACCGAGAGTAAAACCGTAAGCGTGAAATGTGGCAAAGAATGATGTCGGATAACAATTTTTTCATTAGGCACAATTTCCACAAACTCCGATTCATTAGGATAATTAACCCCATTAGGACCATGCATAACAAACGACCACTTCCCTCCTACCTGAAAATCAAAATAATTAAATGTATTGGAAAAATCTTCCGGACCCCACCATTTTTCGAGTTTTGATGGAGCTGCAAAAGCATCAAAGATATGCTCTTTTATCACCGGAATATATCTGGTCGTTTTGAAGGTTTTTATAGACATTATTGTATCGTTTAGCAGTTTTGCGTTATTTATTTTCCTTATTAAAAAACAGAATTAGCTCTCTTAAAGTTTCGAATAATAAATTGTTTAACTAATCCAGAGTAAACATACTATTCTCCGATGAAGCAAACCTGAACATCTAAGCTTATTCGTCACCTTTTCAGCAAAATATGAACAATACAACCTTATTTTCGTTCATTTTTTGTATTTTTGTTCATTCCCAGCAAAAACACAAACGATAATTTTAACCGTTTATCAAAAACGAATACTTATGACTGTGAAAGTAAAGAAAACGATCATTATCGGTCTGTCGGTTATTGCAGTTCTTTTCTGCTCATTATTGGTGCTGCCTTATTTTTTTAAAGATAAGATCACAAAAATCGCCAAAGAACAAATCAATTCTATGTTTAACGCTAAAGTTGATTTTGAAAATGTCGATTTAAGTTTTATACGTAGTTTCCCAAACGTATCGGTTCAACTCGAAAATTTTAAAATTTCAGGTATTGGCGATTTCATGAACGATACCTTGCTGTCGAGTCAGGATATCGATTTTACCATTAACCTGAAAAGTTTTTTTTCCGATTCCGGATACGAAATAAAGAAATTGCAATTCAACAATTCGAAAGTCTTTGCTCATGTTTTGCCTAACGGACAAGCCAACTGGAGCATAATGAAAGAAGATTCTGCAGCGAATCAACAACTTGATACCACTGCAATGAGTTTTAATCTCAAGCTAAAAGACTTTGTTATTCAAAATGCAGAAATAATATACCTGGACGAAGAAGGAAACAAATCGGCTTATCTTCAACATTTAAACCATCATACTTCCGGTGATTTGACGGCCGACAGTTCGCTTTTGGTCACTCAAACTACAGTTGACACCCTTAGTTTTTGGATGGATGGAGTCGAATATTTGTCAAAGGCAAATGCAGAATTAAACGCGGATATTAATGCGAATATCAACGACATGACATTCACCTTCAGTAAAAACTCTTCACGAATAAATGCCATTCCATTTTCGTTCTCAGGTTGGTTTCAAATGCTCGACGAAGGTTATGACATGGATCTGAAACTGAATGCCGAAAAAGTTAATTTCAAAGCCATTCTTTCCATGATTCCGGCGATCTATGCCGAATCGTTCGAAGGAATTAAATCAGGTGGTGATGTCGATCTTTCCGGATTTGTAAAAGGAAAAATGATTGGTGATTATTATCCTGCTTTCGATTTTAAACTTTCAGTAGTAAATGGTTGGTTCCAGTATTCCAAATTACCAAAATCACTCCAGAACATCAACGTTGCAGGTGAGATTTCGAATCCCGGCAAAACACTTGACGAAACAATTATCAATTTATCCAAGTTTTCATTCCTCATGGGTGGAAATCCATTTTCGGCTCAAATCCGGATAAGTTACCCGATGTCTGACCCTGAGCTTGCCATGAAAGCCATTGGAAAAATAAATTTAGGAAACATCAAAGAAATTTATCCTCTCGATGACAATACTAAATTAAACGGAGTATTGGATATGAACCTTGATCTTGGAGGACGAATGTCTTATTATGACAATAATCAATACGACAGATTCAAATTCGGAGGTAAACTGGATATCAGCAATATGCTTGTCAAAATGAGTTCGCTTCCACAAGAAATAAGCATTAACAAAGCGAATATGATTTTCAATAATCGGTATGCAGACTTATCTTCGTTACAGATGAAAATAGGAAGAAACGATATTTCGGCGAGTGGAAAACTGGAGAATTTTGTGGCCTATGCACTTCACAACAAAACGCTCACCGGAACGTTAAATATTACGTCCAATTATTTCAACGTAAGTGATTTTATGTCTTCGACTGATGTAAAACCGACTGAAAGCAAAGTATCAGAAGCAAAACCAGATACATCAAAACTAACTGTTATTGAAATTCCTAAAAATTTGAATTTTACGATGCAAGCAGGATTCAAGCAACTTGTGTACGATAAAATGAACATAACCAATGCTAAAGGAATTCTGAAAATTGCCGATGGTATAATGAGTTTTAAAGATTTAGGATTTCAGGCATTTGGAGGAGATCTGCTGATGAACGGTCAATACAACACTTCCGATCCTCAAAAGCCAGCAGTCAACCTTGATTTGGCTATAAACAATGTCATTTTCAAAGAAATAACAAAGCAGGTAGAAACTCTGAAAAAATTTGTTCCCATTTTCGAAAAAGCATCCGGGAAATTTTCCACCAAATTTTCCTTTAATTCCTTGCTTCAATCCGATATGATGCCCGATTTAGCTTCAATAATTGGCAAAGGATCATTTTCCACGCAATCGGTTGGGTTATCTGACGTTCCTGTATTAAATGCTCTTGGCAACAGCCTGAAAGTAAACGAACTTAAAAATACGACAATTAAAGATTTAGGTTTGATTTTTGAAATAAAAGATGGAAAACTGAATACGAAGCCTTTTGCTGTAAAACTAGGTGACATCAAAATGAATATTGGAGGTTCAACAGGGCTGGATAAAACGATAGATTATATTGGGAAAGTACAATTACCCGACAAACTGAATCTGGGTAAACTATCCACCGTCAACGTGAAAATTGGCGGTACTTTTGCCAAACCAAAAATTGAACTGGATCTTGCCAGCACGTTGAATAATATAGTAACTGAGACAAAAGCAAAAGTGGAGGCAGAAGTTACGAAACAGGTAGAAGATATAAAAGCCAAAGCACTGGAAGAAGCACAGAAACAAAAAGAAAATGCCATTAAAGCAGCTCAGGAAGAAGCTGATAAATTAAGAGCTGAGGCTCAAAAAATGGGTGAACAGCTTATTGTCGAAGCTCAAAAACAAGGCAATGCTTTGATTGCAAAAACAGATAATCCGATTGCAAAGAAAGTGGCAGAAACAGCGGCTAAAAAATTAGTAGATGAAGCCAGGAAAAAAGCCGCCGATTTAAGTGCAAAAGCCGAAGTGGAAGCGAACAAAGTGATTCAGAAGGCGGCAGATGAGGTTAAGTAATTGAAAAACGAGAAATGAAAAATGAAGATTGAAAATTGGACACTAAACGATTAAACGCCTAAATAATCAGACAATTACACAACTAAACGATTAAACAATAAACAACCATATTTTGATGAAATTGCGATTGATTCTTTTCTCATTAATGATTTCCGCAGCGCTTTTCGCACAGCGAGCATCCGATGGAGAAAACTACTTTAACAACAAGCAATATGCTAAAGCCCGCGACGTGTACGAAAGCCTTTTAAAACAACGTCCGAATGATGCATTGTACAATTACAGAGCAGCCAGATGTTATTATGAACTGAAGGAAAATGAAAAAGCGATTCTTCATTTTGAAATGTCGGGAAATAAATACGCTTTGCGCGATTTGTATTTAGGCGAATTGTATTTCAATGATTATCAGTTTGACAAATCGATAATGGCGTATCAAACTTATATGGCTACGCTCAAACCGAACGATGAAAAAATTCCACAAATTGAAGATGCAATAAAAAAAGCGGAAATTGGAGCCCGGTTAATTAACAAAGTTGAAGATATCGCAATAGTCGATAGTATCATCGTTGACAAATCGAATTTCCTGAAAGCATATAAAATCGGGAGTGAACTAGGGTCTATTAAATCTGATCCGATAAAACTGGGAACAAAAAAAATAACAGAGAAAATAACTTACAGCACGCAGAGACAAGATAGGATTTATGCTTCCGATTCCATAAAAGGACAAATGGATCTTTTTACTTCGTACAAACTGTTAGACGAATGGTCGCCCGTTGTGCCGCTTTCAAAAGGAATAAACACTCCGTCTAACGAAAATTACCCTTTCCTGTCGTTAGATGGCGTTACGCTTTACTTTGCTTCGGACAGTGAAAATTCACTTGGAGGCTACGACATTTTCATTACAAGGTTTAATCCATCAAATAGCGGATTTCTGCCTCCCGAAAATTTGGGAATGCCATTTAATTCTCCGGCAAACGATTACATGCTTGTAATTGATGAGATTCATAAATTAGGTTGGTTTGCTACAGACAGAAATCAACCGGCTGGAAAAGTTGCTGTTTACACGTTTGTCCCTAACGACATGAAAACCATTATTCGTTCGGGAGACAAAGATTATATTCGTCAGGCAGCCAAACTATTGAAATACAGAAAATCAAAAAAAACAGTCATAGTCGGTCCTGTACAAAAAACTGAAACGACCAATGACTCAGAAAATCAGATTAAGTTTGTGGTAAATGATTCTGTGGTTTACAATCAGTTAAAAGACTTCAAAAGTCCTAATGGAGCAGAAAAATGGTCGGAAATAAACCAAACAAAGGAGAAAATTCGATCAGGAATGGTGCAATTGGAAAATCTAAGAGAACAGTATATCAACGAAATGGACGACTCGAAAAAAGCGTTAGGAACAAGCATATTACAACTTGAAAATGAAATAGTTGAATACAAAAAACAGCTTTCTCAGCAAATACTCAATTTGAGAAACGAGGAAAATAATCTGCTTGCTAAATAGTTTGCTTTAATTATTTTCAACTGACAAAGACATACAAAGATTTTCAAATAATTATTTTTCACATTTTATTGACTAAATAATACGAGATAATTATTTTTTTGGTACTTTTAACCCGAAATATACATTCGATATGGAAATCGCTATTGTTGTAACATTACTCGTTTTAGGAGTTATTTTCTTTATAGTTGAATTATTCCTTATTCCCGGAATCTCCCTTGCCGGTATTGCAGGGACTTTATTTATGGGAGGTTCAATTTATTATGCTTATGCAAAAATAGGTTCGACTGCTGGTCATATTACGCTATTGGGAAGCATATTGCTTTTGGCAATCGCCATTATCATTTTTATTCGGTCCAAAGTGCTTGAAAAAATGTCACTCAAAACCGACATTTCTTGGAAAAACGATCCTCTTGAAAAAATATCTATTCAAATTGGAGAAAAAGGAGTAGCCGTTTCTCGTTTAGCGCCAATGGGTAAAGTAAAAATCAATGGGAACATTGTCGAAGCCAAAACAAATGGCGATTTTATCGATCAGGGAACAGAAATCAAAGTAATTCAGGTTCTCAAAACGAACGTTTTGGTTGAAAGAATTGACGAACAATAAGTTTACTAAATCTATAAAAACTAAAAAATTATGATTGGAATTGAAATTATTGGATTAGTAGTGCTGGGTATTCTCCTGCTACTTTTCTTTTATTACGTACCGTTCTTACTTTGGATTTCGGCTAAAGTATCCGGCGTGAGCATTTCGCTCATTCAGTTGTTTTTGATGCGTATTCGTAAAGTACCGCCTCACACTATTGTACAATGTATGATAGAAGCACACAAAGCCGGAATTTCGGAAGTGCAACGTGATGGACTTGAAGCGCACTATCTGGCCGGAGGTCATATCGAACGTGTAACACACGCGTTGGTTTCGGCTTCAAAAGCAAATATCGACCTGACATTTAAAATGGCGACGGCTATCGATTTGGCTGGTCGCGATGTATTCCAGGCTGTTCAAATGTCGGTAAATCCAAAAGTAATTGACACACCGCCCGTTGCAGCCGTTGCAAAAGACGGTATTCAGCTCATTGCAAAAGCGCGTGTTACGGTTCGTGCCAACATCAAACAGTTGGTGGGTGGTGCAGGCGAAGAAACTATTCTGGCACGTGTAGGTGAAGGAATTGTATCTTCTATCGGATCGTCAGAATCTCACAAAAGTGTGTTGGAAAATCCTGATTCAATTTCGAAACTGGTATTGAAAAAAGGCTTGGATGCGGGAACTGCATTCGAAATTCTTTCCATTGATATTGCGGATATCGATATAGGTAAGAATATTGGTGCTCAACTTCAAATGGATCAGGCTGAAGCCGACAAAAACATTGCTCAGGCAAAAGCCGAGGAACGTCGTGCAATGGCTGTTTCGCTGGAACAGGAAATGAAAGCAAAATCGCAGGAAATGAGGGCGAAAGTGATCGAAGCAGAAGCAGAAGTACCAAAAGCTATGGCCGAAGCATTCAGAAATGGAAATCTTGGAATCATGGATTATTATCGTATGAAAAATATCGAAGCCGATACCTCAATGAGAGATGCTATTTCGAAACCAAATGGTGACAAACCTCAAAAATAAATCTTGAGGAAATTATCTTCTTAGAAATAAAAAACCTTTCAAAACACATGTTTTGAAAGGTTTTTTTGTTTGTGGTATACTTGGATTTTTTATTCTTCTACATTAGATTTTGTTTTCGTTTTTCCTCTTCGTTCAGTCAACAAATCACGAATTTCATTGGCTTTTGCTTCCGAAATATCATATTTCCACATAATCATTATTGCAAATATCCCGGCAATAATTGGAATGGTAATATCTGCTATTCTCAGATTTGTCAAAGCTTCCATCGATTGCACTTTCACCGATTCGTCGAAGCCAACATAATGCAAAACGATTCCACTGGTCAACATAGCCATAGCAGTTCCTAATTTCACCATCCACCAGTACACAGCACCAAACATTCCTTCGCGGCGTTCGTGATTTATAAGTTCATCCAAATCGCAAACATCTGCTGTCATCGACATCATCAAAGTAAACAATCCACCGATACCAAACGAAAAGAAAGGAATCGGCATAAACATCATCCATGGATTTTCAGGATTGAATCCCCACCATTTGAGAACATATCCAATCATTGAAAGCAATGTTGCAATGATAAACGCATTTTTCTTGCCCACCCTTTCGGAAATAAAGGTAATGACCGGAATAACCAAAAATGCTGTCCCGATTGAACTTATTGTACCGAACCAGGCTGGCCATTGTCCGGCAGCAACTGTATCGCCGTTAAAAAGGTAATACACAATTATAAAAAACGCAAACTGACCGACAGTTTGGAATCCATTAAAAATCAGAAAAGTTGCACCACAAAGTTTTACAAATGGTTTATTATTGAGAGTAAGTTTGATGCCTTTAAAAAATTCCTTTATATTTGAAGAAAGACCTTTGAATGACAAATTAACTCTTTTATCATCATCTGGCACTACCATTTCCTTATTAAAGAATGCCGGCATAACTCCCAACAACATACACAAAGCACCTACCCAAACAGAAAGAATGCGAGCGCCTTGCGGAGCCGATTCGAATATCGATTGGTTGTAAATTATCACCCAAAACCAGGGTGCAACCATCCAGGCAATTTGTCCCATGAATTGCGATACAGCCATCAAACGTGTTCTTTCGTTGTAATCTGATGTCATTTCGTACCCTAAACCAATAAGAGGAGTTGCAAAAATGGTGTAACCCAGATAGAAGAAGATAGAAACAGTCAAAAAGTAGAAAAAATTGAATAATTCAGAGTTTTGTGGATTAAGTTGCCACATAATCATAAAGGAAAGGCCGGAAATCACAGCTCCTAACAAAATATATGGTTTTCTTCGTCCCCATTTCGATTTAGTGTTATCTGATATAAATCCCATTATCGGATCTGTTAGTGCATCGATTAAACGTGGAATGGCACCCAATAAGCCTGCTAAAATCGGATTCATATTCAGCGACATTACTAATACTACCATAAAAACTCCCAATGCCGCAGGGAATAATTGGTTTGCTAAATGGCCAGAACCAAATGCAATTTTCTGCAAAAACGGAACGACTTCATCACTTCGTACTTTACCTGATTGTTTCATTAATATTGATTTTATTTTGTGATTATCTAATTGTTGAATAAAATATACCTGAAATACGCAATAGGCTTTTCAGGAAGAGTTATCTTTCTACTCAAAATTTGTGGCAAAAGTAATGATTGTTTCTCAAGTCGGGTATAAATTCTATTTCACAAAAATACACAAACGTTTAAGTTTTGTGGAAATAGACGAAGATTTTAAACTTATATAAATGAAACATGCAAAAAAAACTTTCATTTGACACAACATATGCTATCAAAGTTGCTATCTTTGTATGTAAACTAATATCATTACAGCAATAATAAACTAAAAAACATGAGTTATTTAATTAAACCATCTGATTACAATCCTATACTCAGCGTGCAGCAAACTGAGTTGGGGATTTCAAAAATTAAAGACTTTTTTCAGGCTAACCTTTCATCTGAATTGCGGTTACGTCGTGTAACTGCTCCTCTTTTTGTCCTTCGCGGAACAGGAATCAACGATGACCTGAACGGAGTAGAACGCGCCGTAAATTTCCCGATTAAAGATATGGATGATGCCCGTGCCGAAGTGGTTCACTCATTGGCAAAATGGAAAAGACTAACATTAGCAGCTTATGAAGTAGAGCATGGTCATGGAATTTATACCGATATGAATGCTATTCGTGCTGACGAGGAATTAGGAAATCTTCATTCACTTTATGTAGATCAGTGGGACTGGGAGCGCGTAATGAGTAAAGAAGAACGCAATATAGATTTTCTGAAAAGCATTGTGCGCAGTATCTATGCTTCATTTCTACGAACTGAATATCTCGTTTCTGAAAGTTTTCCGGACATTAAACCATGTCTGCCTGCCGACATTAAATTTGTTCACGCCGAAGAACTACGTCAGCTATATCCTAACCTTACACCAAAAGAAAGGGAAAACGAATTCACAAGAATTCATAAAGCGGTATTTGTGATAGGAATCGGTGGTGTGCTTGGCGATGGACAAAAACATGATGGTCGTGCTCCGGATTACGACGATTGGTCGACACTATCAGAAAACGGTTTGCCCGGACTCAACGGAGACATCTTATTGTGGAATCCGGTGTTGGAAATGGCATTCGAGGTTTCTTCAATGGGAATCCGCGTTGACAAAGAAGCTTTATTGAGACAATTGGAAATCGAAGGGAAACAGGAACGCAAAGAGCTGTATTTCCACAAACGATTGATTGAAGGTTCTCTCCCACTCTCTATCGGAGGTGGAATCGGACAATCGCGTCTGTGCATGTTCCTTTTGCGCAAGGCACATATTGGTGAAATCCAGTCAAGTATATGGCCGGCACAAATGTATAAAGATTGTCAGAAATTGAATATTATTTTGATGTAATTGAAAATAATCGGCCAACAAAGTAAACGTTGAAAACTATTTAAATCCGGGAATCGTTCTAAAAACAATTTCCGGATTTTTTGTAAAAACCTAAAAATAAACTTTTCAGGCATTTCCACTTAATTTTGAGCTATTTTTTGTAATTTCGCAGTCTGTAAGCAAAACTAAAATATAATGAACATAGATTTTCAAAAATCAGGAGGATTAGTTCCTGCAATCATTCAGGATGAAAAAACATCGAAAGTGTTGATGTTGGGCTACATGAACGAAGAAGCGTTAAATAAAACACTGGAAACTAAGCTGGTGACTTTTTTCAGCAGAACAAAAAATCGTCTTTGGACAAAAGGAGAAGAAAGCGGCAATTTTTTAAATGTAGTATCTATCACACCTGATTGCGATGCTGACACTTTGCTGATCAAAGCAAACCCGGTAGGACCTGTATGTCATACAGGAACCGACACCTGTTGGGGAGAAAAAAATGACGGAGATATCAACTTTTTGAAATATTTACAGGATTTTATTACTGTACGTTACAAAGAAATGCCCGAAGGTTCGTATACAACTTCTCTTTTCAAAAAAGGAGTGAACCGTATGGCGCAAAAAGTAGGTGAAGAAGCTGTTGAAACTGTGATTGAGGCGACTAACGGTACAGACGAAGGTTTCATTTACGAAGCTTCCGACCTGATTTATCACCTCATAGTGTTGCTGACTTCTAAAGGCTATTCCTTGGATGATTTAGCCAAAGAATTAAAGAAAAGACATAAATAATCAACTCTCCTTCGAACAAAACTCAAAACACGATTATAAGATGGGAAAAAAGCTTTTAGTCAAGTACGTTGATGTAGATATATACCAACAGGAATTGTTGGTATTGCAAAAAGTTCAGCTTGAAGTACATTCCGGAGAATTTGTTTATTTACTTGGGAAAGTAGGTAGCGGAAAAAGTTCTCTGCTAAAATCTTTATATCATGAAATACCTATTGCCTCAGGAGTTGCAGGAGTATTGAATTATGATTTGAGTTCTATCAAACAAAGTGAAGTTCCTTATTTGCGTAGAAAAATAGGAATCGTATTTCAGGATTTTCAATTGTTGACCGACAGAACTGTGAACGATAATCTTGAGTTTGTACTACGTGCTACAGGTTGGAAAGATCAAAGCTCCATTGACGATCAGATTGAAAATGTTCTGCGTCAGGTTGGAATGCACACCAAAGGATACAAAATGCCTCATCAATTATCGGGAGGTGAACAACAACGTATCGTCATTGCACGCGCTTTATTAAATTCACCGGAAATGATTCTGGCCGACGAACCAACCGGAAATCTCGACCCTGTAACCGGAAACGAATTGGTTGAGTTGCTTTACAACATAAGACTTTCAGGTACCACTGTCATTATGGCCACACACAACCTGTCGTGGATCGACAAATATCCGGGACGAATTATCACCTGTATCGAGGGTCAATTAAGTGAAGTCTCAGAAACGGGCAATAACAATAATACTGCAAGTGATACAATAGCTGAAGAAACAGACATTGTAGAGCTAGAAAAGTAAAAGTATGAGAAAATTGAAATGTCCTCAATGCGAAGCTTACCGTTTCTTTGTAAAAAACGAATTAAAAGAAACCCGTTTAGTCACGGTAAATGAGAAATACGAAGTAATCCTTGTTCACGAAAACGAATCTCTCGAAGGATTCAATCTTGACATTTTATACTGTTTAGGCTGCTCTTGGCAAGGTTCGCCAAAATCACTAAGAAGATAATTACAAAAATCAATACTAACAAAAAGAGTGTCTTTTCAGACACTCTTTTTTGTTTTTCTTATTTGTAAATAATACGCCAAACTGGCTAATACAAAATAAACAGCTGTTTGTATCCACAAACCAACCTGTTCAAAATGTATTTCATTGAGCCCCGCTCCCATTGTGTTTATTTTAATATATCCCTGAATCCCGAATGTGGCAGGAAATAGATAACTGAATATTTTCCAGAATCCACTGATATTCGATTGTGGCCAAGATATTCCACTGAGGAATAATAAAATTAATGAGAAGAACAGCAACAAAACCATTTGTGTTTCTCGAGCCGGATTGAACACAGAGAGAAACATAGAAAAGAAAATTGTTGCAAACAGAAACGGAACAACAAATTCAAGCAACGTAGCTACATTTCCTATATGAGGCAAATTAAACAAATCAGGAATAAATCCCAACATATATACAGCCCAGAACATATACAAAACGAAAAAGGCCAGACCTTTTCCAAATATCACACGAAATAATCCTCCCCGATGAACCGAAGAACTTACCAGTTCGTGAAAACGGTTTTCTTCACGCGCAGTTCCGGCCGCCATCCCAATTCCAAACACCAAGGTCTGGTGGAGAATCAGAATAAGTATTGCGGGCATAAGAAAACTTGCGAACCCCATTCCCTGATTGTAAAGTATGTTGCTTTCATATTTAACCGGACGAACAATCTGCTCTGCTTGTTGCCCGACAAAGCCTTGAGCATTCAGACGATTGATCTGAATATCAGCTCCCATATCCAGCGTAACATAATTAGTTGCCAGCACCATAGCACGATAGTACAAAAAACTGCTCATATCACTATAAACAGATATGTTAGCTTGTTTCCCCAGATTTACATTTTTACTGAAATCCTCTGGAATATAAATAACTCCATGCACTTTTCCTGCATTGAAATATTCCTTGGCTTCATTCATGTTACTCAGTTTATATTGCACTTTGAGATCACGTGTTGCATCAATATCTCGAGTCAATTTACCTGAAAGAGAACTGTGTGAATCATCTACAACAGCCACCGGAACATTTATCAATGTTTCATTTTTATATAACGAGCAATAAAGCAACGGGTAAACAATAGTAGCGAGAATTACAATAATCACTACTCCACGGTCCTTGAAAATAGCTTTAATTTCGTCGACAAAAATATGAAACATGGCTCTTACATTCTTTATAAACCGAATAAAGAGCGATTCGTTTTTTTCATTATTTTCCATTGATAATTGTTATTTAATTGGATAATGCTGATTAATTGCCGCTTTTTTCAACCGACTGAAAATAAACATAGGCAAAATCAGAAATGCAAGAAGTGACAACAGCTGACCGACCGAATATCCTATCGGAAGTCCATTCAAACATTGATTGACATATATTTCAAAATAATGCCTGATTGGAAATATCTCACTGAAAATCCGGAAAGGATATAGTAGTTGCTCAATCGGGAATGTGAAACCAGCCATTGTAAATCCCAGTAACCCGTAAAATGCTGCCAGGGTTACCCCATCGCGAAGTACAGGAGTTATTCCAATTAGCAGAACACCCATTGCCTGATAAGCTAAAACGTACAAAATGGTTATCACTATCATCCATATCATCGCCGTATTCATTGGATAATGCATAAACTTATACAACAGAATATCGGCAACAATTCCCAAAACTGAAAATATAATAGTATATGGCAGCATTTTTCCTGTTATTGCAGCAAACATAGAATCACCTGAATTGCTCAACCATTCCTTTGAAGTTTTCTTTTTCAGCTCAGTACCAACTGCATATACAGTAAGCATTAAAATCATTAATTGAAGTACACCGGGCAAAAGTACCGTGAGTAAATACACTCCATAATTTGCCCACGGATTACTTATTAAGTGGGAATCAATGCTCACCGGCTGAATAATTCCCATAATCCGGCTGTCTTCAAATCCTTTAGCAAGTAACGTTTTTTGTTTTGCAGCACCAGCTGTAAGCTCACTCATATAAGTAATATCTTTGAGCAATAACGACCCTGCAACAAGATAGGCATCATTCACATAAAATGTCAATTTTGGCTGACGGTTGGCATATAAATCCGAAGCAAATTTATCCGGGATAACTATAATTGCATAAACATTTCCCTTCTGCATTTCTTTTCTGGCTTCAGTATAATTTGCTAAATGCATAGTTACCTTTGCCTGTTGAGTTGCATCAACATTTCGTATGTATTGACGCGACAAAGAGGAATTATCATGATCGACAACAGCAACCGGCATACGTTGTGGTTGACCTTCGTTGAAAAGTGTCAGAAAAAACACATAACAGAATGTCATTACCACAACTGATCCGATAATATATACCGGATCCTTTGCAATCCGCTTCAATTCCCTGACAAAGGTTTTGTGGATGTTTGAAAATAAATTTTCCGACATTTCTGAATTATTTGTTAGGTTCTTCGATTAGTGCAGTCATACCGGGACGTAAATTCTCTATTCTTTTCACCGGACGAGCACGAACTTCAAATGTTTTTATATCAAACTCACTTGTATTTTTAGTAGCTCTCCATGTAGCGTATGAAGCTAAAGCTTTGATATAATTTATTTTCACATCTACGATTTCGTTGTTTAAAGCAGGGATTTTAACCTCGAAAGTTGAACCTTTTTTCATATTTCCCAGCAAATCCTCACGCACATTAAACGTAAACCATATATCATTTAAGTCAACAATGCTCATAATAGGAGCACCTGTTCCAACCAATTCTCCCTGTTTTGGGAATATTTCGCTGATCTCACCATTAATAGGAGAAATAAGAGTAGTTTCCTGCATATATGATTCAACTTCTTTTACAGCTCCTTTTGCCCTGTTTACAAGAGCCAACGCAGCATCTTTATCTTCTTTCTGCGCTCCATCTACAGCCAAATCATATTGCGATTTTGCTGCTGCAGCAGTCGCAACAGCTGCTTTATATTGAGCCTCAACCTCATCCCGTTTTTGAGCAGAGATGACTCCTTTATCATACAGTCTTTGTATGCGGTCGAATGATTTTTTCGTAATATCTACCCCTACGTTTGCTTTTTGCCACATTTCGTAAGCTCCGGCAATTTGTTCCTTGCGCGCACCTTTTATTGCTTTTTGGTTTTGAGCCATTGCCGCATCTTCTGCTGCTGTTGCCTGTTCCAGTTTTGCATTCAATTCCGGACTATAAATGACTACAACGGTATCTCCTGCTTGAATTTGACTTCCTTCTTCTACCAAAAATTGCTGAATACGCCCTGGCACTTTTCCAGAAATACGAACTTCTGAAGCAACTGCTTCCCCCTGAATAATCTCTTTTTCGGGTTTATAAACATATAACCCAATAATAAATATCAATACGACTACGATAATCAATCCGATTAAACCTATTCTGAGGTCTTTATTTTTTGCTTTCATTGTTATGTCTTTTTATAAGAATTATTTTTTAGTTGTTTTATTTGAATCTTGTTTATATTCAGGAATTTCTAATGTTCCCAACGCTTTTTCGAGATATAACTTACAAAGCCGCACATCGATTTCAGCATCTATATTTTCCGACTTTGCCGACAACCAGGCTGTTTGTGCTCCAATAAGGTCGGTCGAAGTAATTACACCTTCATCAAATCCATCGGTCGCACATTTCAGATTCTCCTCCGCTTGTTCAATATTCTTCGCTGTTGCTTTTTTCTTGTTTAGGCTTTCGGCAACTTTATGAGAATTTTGTTGAATCTGAAGTTGAATTTTCTCTTTCGCTTCATCCAATTGCAAACCGGCAATAGCACGTTGTGTTTTAGAAGCATTCAGCGTATGTATTTTGTCTCCAAAATGAAAAAGTGGAACATGAGCAACAACACTGAAAGTGAACATACCCCCGAACTCATTGGTATAACCATTATAAACATTCGGATTGCTGACCATATAACCTCCTGTAAGTCCTACTGTAGGTAAAAAGCGCGAGATCATTATTTTCTCATTCGACTTGGCGATATTTTCCATTTGGGTTAATGCTTTAATTTCCGGACGCTTTTCCAATGCTTGCGCAACAGGAATTAACTGAGGAGTTTCAGCAGTACTATCTAAATTGCTATCACTAAGTTCAATTGCTTGTTCTAAAGGGATGCCGCAAAGCTGGTTAAGTGCCATCCTTGACAAACTTAAACCGTTTTCTGCTTTTGCCTTCATAACATTAGCTTCGTTTAGTTTTACTTTTACCTTTAATCCGTCTGCCTTTGTTGCCACACCTTCTTCAATCATTGTTGTCACATCAGAATCCATTCTCGCCAGAAGTTTCTGATATTCCGCAGCCAGGTTCAGTTTATTCTCAACCGAAACCACCCTCCAGTATGCTTCGTCAACATCTAATAGAAGGTCTGTTGTTTTGTTTTCTTCCTGAACTTTTGCTAAATTCTCACCATATTTTGCAATTTTATATAACTCACGTATTTTGCCACCCATATAAATGGGCTGTGTAAAACCTATAGTTGCCGTAAATACGTTTTGAATATCAAATTCCATCGCTTCTTTCGGAAGAATTGCATAATTTTTCCAAATTAATTTTTCCGGATTTTTGGCCGGATCAAAAGGAGTACCACTGGCATCCAGAGGAACAGGACTTCCATTTACTAATGTAAATTTATTGCTAATGGATGATCCATTAAACGAGAAAGTACCATCTGCATTGGGAGTTGGAACTGAAGTAGCTGTAATTCCTGTTCCAAAACTACCATCCGAATTCTTAACTCCTACAGGAAGAAGAGCATCTTCGGATAAGAGAGAAAGATTCTTCTCATTCCATGTGTATGTTCCTGTTATTCCAAAGTTGGGTAAGAACTGGGTAAATGCAGCTTTTTTAAGTTCATTTGCCGCTTTTACATTTTCGCGTGCGATTTGCAGACTCCTGTTATGCTCTAATGCTAACCGCCTGCACTCATCCAGGCTATAGTTACCTTCAGCAAAAACAGATGCTGTTGCCAGAAAGACAAAGATTGTTGTCAAATTCTTTTTCATACTTTAATAATTAATTACACAAACAATAGTTGCATATGCAACTATAATGATAAATAAAATTAGCCTAAATTCGCCATTATTTTTTTTAACACATTCCTACTAATATTCAGTTCAGCCTCCGTAATATTACTCAATGTACGCTCAGCTATATCCTGGACAATTTTAGTAGCTTTTTCTTTTAAATTCACTCCTGCTTCAGTAAGGTGAATAAGATTAATTCTTCTGTCAGCAGAATCTGAAATACGCATTACCAACCTACTCTTCTCCAATTTATCGATCAGCCTCGTCATGCTTGGTTTATCTTTCGAAGTTAAACTACATAATGCTTGCTGAGTAACTTTATCTTTTTGCCACAAACAAGCAAGAACAGACCACTGCTCAGTTGTTATATCTATACCTTCTGCAGCAAATGCACGAAGAAAAGTCCGGTTGATCGCATTTGAGATTTTCCCTGTCAGAATTGTAAAAACTTCGTCGGTATGCAATTGTGTCATAATAGTTGTCTATTTTATGGTTGTTTCAACAACTTTCAATTATAATGCCAAAAATAAATAATATAAGAATTGAAGGTTAATTCTATTTCTTTTGCCTGTTTTGCCAGTTTGTCATGACAAAAAAAAAGAGTGCCTGCAAAAAAAACAGACACTCTCATATTCCAGAAGAAAAAAAAATACTTTACAACAAAACCGCATCAAGATTTCGTTTCAATGCAGCAAGAAATCCTTCTGTTGAAAGATAATTATCGCGTGTCATTTTATCTTCATAAATCAGAATTGCCAAATCCTTGGTCATCTCCCCTGCTTCAACTGTTTGGATACAAACCTGCTCCAATTTTTGACAGAAATTCAACAACTGCAAATTGTCATCCAGTTTTGCTCGGTGCATCAATCCACGTGTCCATGCAAATATGGAAGCAATCGGGTTGGTAGATGTTTCCTTACCTTGTTGATGTTGACGGTAATGGCGTGTCACAGTTCCGTGAGCTGCTTCCGCTTCCACTGTTTTTCCATCCGGTGTAACCAACACCGAAGACATTAAGCCTAACGATCCAAATCCCTGCGCTACAGTATCGGATTGAACATCACCATCATAATTTTTACAAGCCCAAACAAATCCACCGTTCCATTTCATACACGCTGCCACCATATCATCAATCAAACGATGCTCATAAGTAATTCCGGTTGCTTTAAATGCAGTTTCAAATTCTTTTTCATATACTTCCTGAAAAATATCCTTGAAACGTCCGTCATATGCTTTCAGAATTGTATTTTTTGTTGAAAGGTAAAGTGGCCATTTTTTCTCAAGTGCCACCTGCATCGAAGAGCGGGCAAAACCATAAATTGATTCATCAGTATTGTACATCGACATCGCGACACCATCACCTTCGAAGTTATATACTTCCCATTCAGTTGTTTCTCCAGCCTCATTGGTAAAGGTCATCTTCAAAGTACCTTTGCCCTTAATCACTGTATCGGTAGCTTTGTACTGGTCTCCAAAAGCATGACGGCCAATCACGATTGGCATTGTCCAGCCTTGCACATAGCGTGGCACATTATTACAAATAATTGGTTCCCGGAAAACAGTTCCACCAATAATGTTACGCAACGTTCCGTTAGGAGATTTCCACATTTTTTTTAAACCAAATTCAACTACACGGGCTTCATCGGGTGTGATAGTAGCACATTTAATCCCAACGTTATATTTTTTAATTGCATTGGCGGCATCAACAGTCACCTGATCGTTCGTTAAATCACGATTCTGAATACTCAAATCGTAATACTTGATATCCAGATCCAAATAAGGTAAAATGAGCTGTTCTTTAATAAACGACCAAATAATTCGGGTCATTTCGTCCCCGTCAAGCTCTACGACAGGATTGGCAACTTTAATTTTATTCATTTTGTAATTTGTCTAAGGTCTAAGGTCAAAAGTCTAATGGGATGAAGTCATCTATTTTACTTTTGACTTTAGAGTTTATTTTTTGTATTAATTATTTTTTGTAAACTTTGTACTACTATTTTTCTTCCAAATTTGTTGACTCTTTTGATTTCCTCAGATATTCAATAAATTTATAAATTGCTGAACTTAATTTTATTGATTTCATTCTTAACTCTTCAGCAATATCTTTGGAATAATAGGCCAAATCTTCACCAGCATATAACATACTTCTGACTTCCCCACAACTTGCCTTGGAAATATTTAAATACCTAATAAATAATGAATCAGATCCTGATTCAGAACCTTCAGCTATATTATTCATAATTGAAATCGCAGCCCTTTGAATTTGATCCTTAAAAGAATGATCTTTACAATTGAGATTTATGTTATAGATATCTTTCATTAATGATCTTGCATCTTTCCAAACTCTTAGTTCTTCAAAGCTTCTCATATTGTATGTTATCAAAATTAAAAAAAGGACGAAGCGCAAAACATTTTTGACTATCGTCCTTTGACTTTTGACCTTTAAATATTATCTCGATTTTAATGGAACGAAATCGTAACGTTCACCCACGTTCTTGTAAGCAGGACGAATGATACGTTTACTTGCAAAATTCAATTCTTCAATTCGGTGTGCTGTCCAACCGGTAATACGAGCCATGGCAAATAACGGAGTAAACACTTCGGTTGGCAATCCGATAGCTTCGTAAACGAAACCAGAATAGAAATCGACATTAGTACAAACCTGCTTGTTAATATCGTCACCTTTGAAGGTCATAAATGCATTTACTGCACGTTCGTCGAGCAATTCGAGGAATGCAAATTCTTTTTCCAACCCTTTTTCTTTAGCTAAAGCTCTGGCCATATCTTTCAACAACAAAGCACGTGGATCGGAAATTGTATAAACAGCATGCCCGATACCATAAATCAAACCGCTCTTATTGTATGCTTCTTTGTTTAGCATCTTTTTCAAATATGTATCAATTTCCTTCACATTTGTCCAGTCTTTTATCGCTGTTTTCAGATGATCGAACATTTGATTTACCTTGATATTGGCACCACCGTGCAAAGGACCTTTCAGCGAACCAATTCCTGCAGCAATAGCAGAATAAGTATCGGTAAGCGTAGAACTGATAACACGCACAGTAAAAGTTGAGTTGTTACCTCCACCGTGATCGGCATGAAGAATAAGCAACAAATCAAGAATCTTTACATCCAATTCGGTATAGTTTTCCGAACCTCTCATCATATACAGGAAGTTTTCAGCCAGCGAACAACCTTCTTTCGGATGACGTATATGTAAAACTCGTCCATATTGGCTATGACGAAGAATATTGAATGCGTATGCAATAATTGTCGGGAATTTAGCAATCAGGTCGATAGACTGACGAATGAGGTTATCACGGGAAATATCGTCAGCATTGTCATCGAAAGTGTACATTTCCAACACAGTACGAGCCAGGATATTCATGATATCAACGCCTTCAAGATCGATGATATTCATCGTTGCTTTTTTATCCAAGGCCATTGCCTGATTCAAAATAGTAGAGAAAGTATCCAGTTCTTCTGAGTCAGGAAGATAACCTGAAAGAAGCAAAAATGCAGTTTCTTCAAAACCCAGTCTGCCTTCTTTTTGCAATCCGTGAACTAAATCTTCCACATTTATTCCACGATAATATAATTGTCCCGGAACGGCTTTCAAACCACCTTCCGGCAATTTTTCGTAACCAACTACATCTCCTACTTTAGTCAATCCCACCAATACACCGGAGTGATCTTCATTTCGTAAGCCACGTTTCACATTAAATTTGGTAAACAATTCTTTGTCAATACGACTGGTTGTTTTTATCGTTTCCGATAGCTTGTAAATTAAATAATCCTTTTCCATGACTTTCGATTTTTATTATATAAATTTTGTTATTTCTCTAAATATAATGAGTTAAATATGTAAATTGTTCACACAGTTATCCAATGTAATCAGTTAATTTTTTAATATATTAAAACTATTCATTGCATTCAATGCACTACCTGCCTTAAACCAGTCAATCTGCGATTGGTTGTAAGTATGTGCAACATCAAACTGTTCGGAAGTTCCGTCTTTGTGAGACAATTTTACAGTCAATCTTTTGCCGGGAGCAAAAGAGGTTAAACCCAAAATACTTATTTTATCATCTTCGCGTACTTTGTCATAATCGGCCTTATCAATAAATGTAAGTGCCAGCATTCCCTGTTTTTTCAGATTCGTTTCATGAATACGGGCAAACGATTTTACCAGAATGGCTTTCACATTCAAGAAGCGTGGTTCCATCGCGGCATGTTCACGACTCGATCCTTCGCCGTAATTTTCTTCGGCCACTACAATCGAACCTATGCCCTGCGCTTTGTATTTACGGGCAAGAGCAGGCACAGCCATGTATTCCCCTGTTTCAGCATCCAA
>QKGU01000145.1 GCA_003250325.1 Paludibacter sp. | reverse complement strand
TATTAATTCTGAATTATCAATTAGAAACATGCAATATACATTATTCATTTTAGTACTTCCCTTATTAAGCTTCGTTGTTTTGGGTTTGATGGACACCAAATGGAAGCCCAAAGTAGCAGGAACAATCGGAACAACCATTTTAGGAATAATCACAGCCCTGTCTTACACAACGGCGTGGGAGTATTTTTCTTCACCAAAGTTGGATGGAGTCTATCAGAAAATCATTCCTTTGCATGTAGAATGGATGCGATTCACCGAAAATCTTCACATCGATTTAGGAATTCTCCTCGATCCTATTTCTGTAATGATGCTGGTAGTTATTACTACTGTTTCGTTGATGGTTCACATCTACAGCTTGGGATATATGAAAGGCGAAAAAGGGTTTGAACGCTACTACGCGTTTCTTTCGCTGTTTACCTTCTCCATGTTGGGACTTGTAGTGGCAACTAACATCTTCCAAATGTATATTTTCTGGGAGTTGGTAGGCGTTTCGTCTTACCTGCTGATCGGATTTTATTATACAAAACCATCGGCTGTTGCCGCTTCGAAAAAAGCATTTATCGTTACCCGTTTTGCCGATTTAGGTTTTCTTATCGGTATTCTGGTTCTTTCATTCTATACAAAAACATTCGATTTCGGAATTCTTACCTCGGGTGAAACAAGCGTATTTGCCAGCACAACGGGTGTTTCATTCATGGGAATATCAATTATGAGTTGGGCGCTGGGATTAATTTTTATCGGAGGTGCCGGGAAATCAGCGATGTTCCCATTGCAAATCTGGTTGCCCGATGCAATGGAAGGTCCAACTCCTGTTTCTGCATTGATTCACGCTGCAACCATGGTGGTAGCGGGAGTTTATCTGGTAGCGCGACTTTTCCCTGTTTATGATATTTATGCTCCGGGAGTATTGCACGGAATTGCCTACATTGGCGCATTTACATCATTATTTGCCGCTGTTATTGCTTGTGTGCAAACCGATATTAAACGTGTTTTGGCATTTTCCACTATTTCTCAAATTGGATTTATGATGGTGGCTTTGGGCGTTTCACGAATGGGTGGCGAAGAAGGACTCGGTTATATGGCCGGTATGTTCCATTTGTTTACTCACGCTATGTTCAAAGCATTATTGTTCCTTGGTGCAGGATCGATTATTCATGCCGTTCACAGCAACGAAATGAACGACATGGGCGGTTTGCGTAAATACATGCCGATTACGAACTGGACATTCCTTATTGCGTGTTTGGCGATTTCCGGGATTCCACCTTTCTCTGGTTTTTTCAGTAAAGACGAGATTTTGACGGCAGCCTTCAGCTTTGATCCTTATTTTGGCGCATTAATGAGCTTTACAGCAGGTTTGACTGCATTTTATATGTTCCGTTTATATTATAATATTTTCTGGGGTAAAGAATATAAAGTGGAACACGGACACAAACCACATGAATCACCATTTTCAATGGCTTTCCCACTTGTATTTTTGGCAACGATTACCGTTTTTGCTGGTTGGACGTTCCATTTTGGTGACTTTGTAAGCAGTGATGGTAGAGCTTTGCATAGCGAACTCGACATGACAACTGCAACGATAAGTGTTGTTGTTGCTCTTGTTTCAATAACCTTGGCAACTGTACTTTACCGAAAAGAAAGCAAAGTTCCGGCAAAACTGGCAACAACGTTCCCAACATTATATAAAGCGGCATCAAATCGTTTTTATATCGACAACATTTACATGTTCGTAACAAAACAAATCATCTTTAAAAATATATCGCGTCCATTGGCCTGGTTCGACCGCCATGTGATTGATGCAACAATGGATGGATTTGCGAACACAACTCAGTGGGTTTCGGCTAAAACAAAAGGATTCCAGTCGGGACAAGTGCAGCAATATGCTTATGTATTTCTTTTGGGAACATTGATTATTGCAGCTTTAGTGATATTTATTTAAAATATCCTGAACAACATTTTTTGAATATTGAAATAAAATAATTTCCCTTTCGATAGTTGGGGATAATCATAATAAATATGAACTTTCTATCTTTATTTGTACTTATTCCGGTGTTGATGATGGCAGGTTTGTTTCTGTCAAAAAGCCGCAAACAAATTCAGTTTGTTGCTGCTACCGGAGGCATTCTTTTAATGATATTATCAGGAGTCATTACATACATGTACATGACCGAGCGTGCAGCCGGAAATGTTGCTGAGATGTTATTCACAGCCGACACAGTGTGGTATGCACCTTTCAATATACATTATTCGGTGGGAATCGACGGGATTTCGGTAGCCATGTTGTTGCTGACATCGATTATCGTTTTCACAGGCGTTTTTGCTTCGTGGAAAATCGATCCGCTTCCAAAAGAATTTTTCCTGTGGTACAGTTTGTTATCTATCGGAGTATACGGATTCTTTATTTCTACCGATTTGTTTACCATGTTTATGTATTACGAAATCGCTCTGATACCGATGTATTTGCTTATCGGCGTTTGGGGAAGCGGACGTAAAGAATACGGTGCAATGAAGCTGACATTGATGTTGATGGGAGGTTCTGCTTTATTGTTGGTAGGAATTTTAGGAATTTATTACGGATCGGGAGCAACCAGCATGAATATTCTGGAAATTGCAAAAATGCACATTCCTTACGATTTACAAAAGTACTTCTTCCCGCTTACTTTTATGGGATTTGGTGTTTTGGGTGCTTTGTTTCCATTCCACACATGGTCGCCCGATGGACATGCCTCTGCTCCTACTGCCGTTTCGATGCTCCACGCCGGTGTATTGATGAAGTTGGGAGGATATGGTGCATTCCGCGTAGCCATTTACCTTATGCCGGAAGCGGCTCACGAAATGGCATGGATATTCCTTATTTTGACAGGTATTTCGGTGGTATACGGAGCTTTTGCGGCGATTCGTCAAACCGATTTGAAATATATTAATGCTTATTCTTCAGTTAGTCACTGTGGTTTGGTTCTTTTCGCCATTCTGATGCTAAACGAAACTGCATTGACCGGCGCTGTTCTTCAAATGCTTTCACACGGGTTAATGACAGCTCTTTTCTTTGCATTGATTGGTATGATTTACGGACGTACTCATACCCGTCAGATTACTGAGATGGGTGGTTTGATGAAAGTGATTCCATTCCTTGGCGTAAGCTATGTAATTGCCGGGATGGCTTCATTGGGTTTACCTGGTTTAAGTGGATTTGTTGCAGAAATGACCATTTTTATTGGTTCGTTCCAGCATGCTGATACATTCCACAGAGTTCTGACAATTATGGCAACGACTTCGATCGTGATTACAGCAGTGTATATTCTTCGCGTAGTTGGTAAAATCTTATTCGGAGCTGTTCAGGATACACATCACGAACATTTGTCGGACGCTACATGGTACGAAAGACTTTCTGTTGTAACTCTTATCATTGCTATTCTGGCAATAGGTTCAGCCCCATTCTGGATTTCGGGAATGATACAGGATAGTGTTGCTCCGGTCATTAGTCAACTGGCAAAATAAAACCCCTCCTAACCTCACCAAAAGGGAGGAAATGAGAAATATACTTATTTTAAAGACATATAATATAAATTTAAAAGCCCTTGGGGGATTAGGGCTAAAAATAAAAAAATCAACTATATGGGTTACAGCGGTTTTTTACATATGCATGAGGAATTTTCATTATTAGCAGTAATGGTTTTCCTTTTGATTTACGATATTTTTGCAGGAAAGAAAGCTTTGAAATTCTTTCAACCGGTTGCTTTGGTATTATTCACACTTCATACATTCTTAAACTTCATTCCAAGAGAAGCTTTTGAATTAAATGGTGGAATGTATCAGTACCTGCCTATGCATACGATTATTAAAAGTATTCTTAATATAGGAACACTGATTGTATTGTTGCAGGCGCACAAATTTCTGAATGAAGATGCGAATCGCATTAAACGGGGTGAATTTTATTTTATCACTCTTGCCACCTTGTTGGGAATGTATTTTATGATTTCAGCCGGAAACTTCCTGCTATTCTTCATTGGACTGGAAACCGCCTCAATCCCAATGGCGACACTGGTTGCTTTCAATAAAAACAGTCGGAAATCAGCCGAATCGGGAGCGAAATATATTCTTTCTGCTGTGTTTGCATCAAGTCTTTCGCTATTCGGAATGTCGTTGATCTATGGTTCTACAGGAACTTTGTATTTTACAGATTTATCGACATTGATTACCGGATCCCCTTTACAAATTATGGCATTTGTATTTTTTGCGGTTGGGTTATTCTTCAAAATTTCACTTGTGCCTTTCCACTTATGGACACCGGATGTTTACCAAAGCGCGCAAACCAATATTACAGCTTATCTTTCTGTTATTTCCAAAGGATCGGCCGTATTCGTTCTGTTTACTATATTAATCAAAGTATTTGGTAATATAGTAACATCATGGCAACCTATTCTTTACGGATTGGCAATCGCCAGTATAACATTGGCTAACATTTTTGCCATTCGTCAAAAAAATCTGAAACGTTTCCTTGCATTTTCATCTATTTCGCAAGCCGGTTATATTCTGTTGGCCGTTATCAGTGGAACCGCAATGGGAATGGCTTCTTTGGTTTATTACGTGTTGGTATACATGTTCTCCAACCTGGCTGCTTTCGGTGTAATATCTGTTATTGAGAACCGCACTGGTAAAATTGAAATGACTGATTATAACGGTCTTTATCAGACAAATCCGTTGCTAAGTTTTGTAATGATGCTGGCATTGTTTTCACTTGCAGGGATTCCTCCTTTTGCAGGATTCTTCAGTAAGTTCTTTGTATTCTCGGCTGCCGCAGCTCAGGGTTATTATTTGCTGGTATTTATTGCTTTGCTTAACACCATCATTTCGTTGTATTACTATTTGCTCGTGATTAAAGCTATGTTCCTGAATGCGAATGAAAATCCGATTGAGAAACTTACGAGCGATTTCCCGGTAAAACTTAGTCTCGTAATTTGTACTGCCGGTATTTTAATTGTTGGGTTAGTGAGCACATTCTACAACCAAATAGCATCGTTCAGTTTTGGAATGTAATTATTAAACTTCACACCTATCAAATCCGATACATTCTTAATGGTATCGGATTTTTTTATAAAAGAATATACTTATTTTTCCAGCCTTTATCCTACTTATAAGAATCACAAGATGTCAAAATTGATTTTTTTAAATTTGTTTATAAAATAAGTTTTTATGGATAATAAACACCCTAAACACATAAGTAAATTTAGCTTTATAGGAATAATCATAACATTAGGAATTGTATATGGTGACATAGGAACATCTCCTCTATATGTTATGAAAGCTATTATGGGAGCAAATTCGAATTTCGATGAGAATTATATAATCGGTGCCATCTCTTGTATAATTTGGACATTGACTCTGCAAACTACTATAAAATATGTGATAATTACTCTAAGAGCAGACAATAAAGGTGAAGGTGGTATCTTAGCACTTTACGCTTTAGTCCGTAAATCAAAAAAGAAATACCTGTATATTTTTGCTGTAATAGGAGCATGTACATTAATTGCCGACGGAATTATTACCCCATCTATTACAGTTGTTTCAGCCATTGAAGGGTTAAAAGAGTTGAACTCAGGAACGCCTGTGATTCCTATTAGCTTAACCATTATCACAGTACTCTTTCTGATTCAACAATTCGGATCAAAAGACATTGGAAAACTATTTGGACCGGTAATGTTTATTTGGTTTGCTATGTTGGGTATCCTGGGCTTATTGCAAGTTATAGAATATCTACCAATTCTGAAAGCTTTTAATCCGTATTATGCTGCTCATTTGCTGATTAATTATCCAAATTGGTTTTTAATTCTTGGTGCTGTGTTTCTTTGTACCACCGGAGCTGAAGCATTGTATTCAGATTTGGGACACTGTGGAATGAAAAATATACGGATTAGCTGGATTTTTGTAAAAACAACTCTTATTCTAAACTACTTGGGACAAGGTGCATGGGTCATTTTGAACATGAAAAACATCACCTCAGGAATGAATCCATTTTACTCTATAATGCCACAAGGGTTTCTCATTTTTGGAGTAATAATGGCTACTGCCGCTGCTATTATTGCGAGTCAGGCTCTTATTAGCGGATCGTTTACAATATTCAGCGAAGCAATGAGCTTGAATTTCTGGCCACAACAAAGAATAAAATATCCGACAGTTGTAAAAGGGCAGCTTTATATTCCATTTGTAAATTGGTTTTTATATATCTTTTGCATGATAATGGTGCTTTTTTTCCAGACATCAAGCAATATGGAAGCAGCTTATGGCTTGTCAATAACCATTACAATGCTTATGACCACAATCTTGCTTGCTGCTTATCTTAAACGCAAGGCCATAAAAACATTTTTCATCATATTATTTTTAGTTATTTTCTTTACGATCGAACTCTCATTTCTTACAGCCAATTTATTCAAATTTTTCCACGGAGGTTGGGTTACGATATTGATTGCCGGTGCTATTGGAATTGTTATGGTTGTTTGGTACAATGCAAGGAAAATAAAAAACCGATACATGCAATTTATAAAAATAAAACCATTTTATCCAATTTTATCTGATTTAAGCAAAGACGAAACAATTCCAAAATACTCAACAAATCTTGTTTATTTAAGTAAAGCTGATTATAGAACCGATATAGAATCTAAAATTATGTATTCTATTATCAACAAACAGCCTAAACGTGCAGATAATTATTGGATTTTGCACATTGACAAAGTTGATGAACCAGCCACTTTAGAGTATACATTTGAACAATTGGTTCCGGATGTGCTATATAAAATAAATATTAGAATCGGATTCAGAGTTCAACCGCTTATAAGTTTATATTTCAGGCAGATAATTGAGGAATTGGTTGAGAACAAAGAGTTTAACAATATAAGTAATTACCCTTCATTAAAAAAGAATAACATTCAAGGTGATTTTAGCTTCATTATTATTCACAGAGTGTTCAATCAAAATCAATCTTTTAAATTAATGGAAAGAATTACAATGAACTTTTACAGCATAATTAAAAAGCTGGGGATTAGTGAAGTTAAATCATTGGGACTTGACACTAGTAATATTATGATAGAGACAGTGCCATTAATTGTAAAATCCGAATACAAGCAAAAAATTAAAAGGGCTATAAAATAACCAACAGTAGACTCAATTACTAATATCACAGCAGAATAAGAAAAATGGCCCGAACGAACTTCTGGCCATTCATTTATTTCAGTGTAAAACCGATTAGTAATTTTCTTCTCACAACTACATTCTTATAAATCTAAAATAATAATGATTATTTAATTTCTCTAAAATCTAATTTTGGAGTACCACACACCGGACAAATCCAGTCGTCCGGTAAATCTTCGAATTTTATATTCTCCTCCGCTTCATCGTAAATATAGCCACAATCAGGACATTTGTATTTTTTGCCTGTTGAAATTATTTCTTTTGTTTCGAGTTTCGATTTATCTATGTAGTCGACCCTTAAAAAGCCCATAAACATAAGATTACCAGTAAAATAAATCTTAAAAGTATTGTGTGTATCTGCAAGTTTTAGTATATTTGATGCATAAATCTTGCAAATATATTATGCTATCAAAGAAGAAAGATAC